>NZ_JBLFJW010000022.1:0-94179 GCF_047713085.1 Pantoea sp. sgz302252 | reverse complement strand
AGACATTACTCACCCGTCCGCCACTCGTCAGCAAAGCAGCAAGCTGCTTCCTGTTACCGTTCGACTTGCATGTGTTAGGCCTGCCGCCAGCGTTCAATCTGAGCCATGATCAAACTCTTCAATTTAAGTTTGATGCTCATGATTCTTTATTTCTAAAGAAAAGAACTTCGTAATGAATTACGTGTTCACTCATAAGACTTGGTATTCATTTTTCGTCCGAGGACGTTAAGAATCCATGTCACTTTGAGTGCCCACACAGATTGTCTGATAAATTGTTAAAGAGCAGTTGAAACGCGGCTTTCGCACACCGTTTCGAGGTCCCGTATAATACGTTTTCCTCTTTCAGAGTCAACCCTCAATTTCAGGATTTTTTCTCTTCAACCGAACCGGCTGTTTGTGTGAAGTGATTCACATCTGCCGTGTCGATGGAGGCGCATTATAGGGAGCTGCCGAGGAATGACAAGCGGAAAAATGCATTTTTATTTCAACCGCTCATCTTTTCGCCTCAACGCTTATTTATTCTGCTTTTTGATGGCTGCTGGCAGGGCTGACAGGCTATCAATCACCCAATCTGCTGCTTTTTCGGCTTCTTCCGTTACTGGCTTGCCGGTACGTACCAGCACTTTAGTGCCAACGCCCGCGGCGGCGGCTGCCTGCATATCTTCAACTTTATCGCCAGCCATAAAGGAAGCGGCCATATCTATATGTAAGAAGTCACGAGCAGAGATAAGCATGCCTGGATGCGGTTTACGGCAATCACAAACCTGGCGGAATTCTTCCACTGTGCCTTGTGGGTGGTGAGGACAGTAATAGATGCCGTCGAGATCCACGCCACGATCGGCCAGCGACCAGTCCATCCATTCGGTCAATGTTTCAAACTGCGCTTCAGTAAACTTGCCGCGGGCAATGCCGGACTGGTTGGTCACCACCACCAGCGCATAGCCCATCTCTTTCAGTTCGCGCATGGCGTCAATCACGCCATCAATAAATTCAAATTCGTCAATTTCGTGCACATAACCATGATCAACATTAAGGGTGCCATCACGGTCGAGAAAAATAGCGGGAACGGTTTTAGCCACCGGTTTACTCCTGAATAAGGCATGTCCGCTTAGTATCTCATGTTTCCTGCGGCAAGAAAGTGCTCATTATCGTCGGCCTCCGATTGATTTAGACGTCTGGATGCCTTAACATCCATTTCATTAACGGTCATCGCACCACTGCGACAGCAGAAAATGCCACGGCAAAACTCCATACGATAATAAATAGCTAATGATAAAACTTTCGAATATCACCAAAGTGTTCCAGCAGGGTCACAGAACGATTCAGGCACTGAATGATGTCAGCCTGCATGTTCCTGCCGGACAAATTTATGGCGTCATCGGTGCATCAGGTGCAGGTAAAAGCACCCTGATTCGTTGCGTCAATTTACTTGAGCGCCCAACCCAGGGAAGCGTTCTGGTTGACGGTCAGGACCTGACCGCCCTTTCTGAATCACAGTTAACCAAAGCCCGTCGTCAGATTGGCATGATCTTCCAGCACTTCAACCTGCTGGCTTCACGTACCGTGTTTGGCAATGTGTCTCTGCCGCTTGAGCTGGATAACACACCAAAAGATGAAATTAAGCGTCGTGTGACCGAACTGCTGGAGCTGGTTGGGCTTGCGGATAAGCACGATAGCTACCCGGCGAACCTGTCAGGCGGCCAGAAACAGCGTGTGGCCATCGCCCGTGCGCTGGCAAGCAATCCAAAAGTGCTGTTGTGTGATGAAGCCACCAGCGCACTGGACCCGGCAACGACTCGCTCGATTCTGGAATTACTGAAAGACATTAACCGTCGTCTCGGCCTGACCATTCTGCTTATCACTCATGAAATGGATGTGGTTAAACGCATCTGTGATTGTGTTGCTGTGATCAGCAACGGCCAGTTGATTGAGCAAGACACAGTGAGTGAAGTGTTTTCTCATCCGAAGACACCGCTGGCTCAACAGTTCATTCAATCCACCCTGCATCTGGATATTCCGGAAGATTATCTGGCACGCATGAAGCCTGAACAGCAGGCCGACAGCGTACCGATGCTTCGCATGGAGTTCACCGGTCAGTCCGTTGATGCGCCACTGCTGTCCGAAACGGCGCGACGCTTCAATGTGAACAACAACATTATTAGCGCGCAGATGGATTACGCCGGCGGCGTGAAGTTCGGCATCATGCTGACCGAAATGCACGGCACACAACAAGATACGCAAGCGGCAATTAGCTGGTTGCAGGAACGCCATGTGAAAGTAGAGGTACTGGGTTATGTCTGAGCCGATGATGTGGTTGCTGGCGCGCGGCGTCTGGGAAACATTGGCGATGACCTTCGTTTCCGGTTTCTTTGGTTTCGTTCTCGGCCTGCCGGTGGGCGTGCTTCTTTATGTTACTCGTCCGGGTCAGATTGCGGAAAACGTGAAGCTGTACCGCACGCTCTCCGCGCTGGTTAACATTTTCCGTTCCATTCCGTTCATTATTTTGCTGGTGTGGATGATTCCGTTCACTCGCGTAATTGTCGGCACTTCTATTGGTCTGCAGGCAGCAATTGTGCCTCTGACTGTGGGCGCAGCACCGTTTATCGCTCGTATGGTGGAAAATGCCCTGCTGGAAATCCCAACGGGTCTGATTGAAGCCTCACGCGCCATGGGTGCAACAGTGATGCAGATCGTTCGTAAAGTTCTGCTGCCTGAAGCGCTTCCGGGTCTGGTTAACGCCGCCACCATCACTCTGATTACTCTTGTCGGTTATTCTGCAATGGGCGGAGCGGTGGGTGCCGGTGGTCTGGGCCAGATTGGTTATCAGTATGGCTACATTGGTTATAACGCCACAGTGATGAATACCGTGCTGGTATTGTTGGTGGTTCTGGTTTATCTCATTCAGTTCTCCGGCGATCGCATCGTCCGGGCTGTCACTCACAAGTAACGTTACACACAACAGACAACTCTAAGAGTTTAAGGAAACAAAATGGCGTTCAAGTTTAAAACCTTTGCGGCAGTGGGTGCCCTGATTGGTTCTCTGGCACTGGTGGGTTGCGGTCAGGATGAAAAAGACCCGAACCACATTAAAGTCGGCGTGATCGTGGGGGCTGAACAGCAGGTTGCTGAAGTCGCTCAGAAAGTCGCAAAAGAGAAATATGGTCTGGACGTTGAGCTGGTCACCTTCAACGACTACGTCCTGCCGAACGAAGCACTGAGCAAAGGCGATATCGATGCTAACGCCTTCCAGCACAAACCTTATCTGGATCAGCAGATTAAAGATCGCGGCTACAAGCTGGTTCCGGTCGGTAACACCTTCGTTTACCCAATCGCGGGCTACTCCAAGAAAATCAAATCTCTGGACGAGCTGCAGCCGGGCTCTCAGGTTGCTGTGCCTAACGACCCGACTAACCTCGGCCGTTCCCTGCTGCTGCTGCAGAAAGTGGGCCTGATCAAACTGAAAGATGGCGTTGGCCTGCTGCCAACCGTTCTTGACGTGACCGAGAACCCGAAAAATCTGAAAATTGTTGAACTGGAAGCCCCACAGCTGCCGCGTTCTCTGGACGACGCGCAAATTGCTCTGGCCGTTATCAACACCACTTACGCAAGCCAGATTGGCCTGACTCCAGTGAAAGACGGCATCTTTGTTGAAGACAAAAACTCCCCTTACGTTAACCTGATCGTGAGCCGTGAAGACAACAAAGACGCGGAAAACGTGAAGAAATTCGTTGAAGCTTATCAGTCAGACGAAGTCTATGAAGCCGCTAACAAGATCTTCAACGGTGGCGCGGTTAAAGGCTGGTAATCTTTTCACAAAGTAATATCATTCAGGACGGGCTTTATGCCCGTCTTGTTATTTGTGCGGTCAACTGATTCAATGGCTCCCCCCGGTTTTCTACAGTGTTGAGGAATAATTATGCGTGCTTTACCGATCTGTTTTCTGGCGCTCATTCTGAGCGGTTGCTCCATGTTTAACAGATCCCCTGTCGAACCCGTACAAAGCACCGTAACGCCTGCGAAAACTGAACCGGCTAAACCGAAAGCGACGCGTCCGGTTCCCGTAAGAATTATTACTAACGCAGAAGATTTGGTCGGTAAACCGTTCCGCGATATCGGTGAGGTCAGTGGCGAATCCTGCCAGGCCTCAAATCAGGATTCCCCTCCAAACATTCCTACAGCGCGTAAACGTCTGCAAATCAATGCAGCCAAAATGAAGGCTAATGCCGTCCTGCTGCACAGCTGTGAAGTGACCAGCGGCACACCAGGTTGCTACCGCCAGGCCGTTTGCCTAGGCTCCGCCCTCAACGTTTCGGCGCAATGAGTGGTTTTTCCTTTGAGCAGATAGGCGTTATCCGCTCGCCGTATAAAGAGAAATTTGCCGTACCGCGTCAGCCCGGGCTGGTGCAACACGGCAACGGCGAGCTCCATCTGATTGCGCCCTATAACCAGGCCGATGCGGTTCGTGGTCTGGAAGAGTTCAGCCACCTTTGGGTTTTATTTGTCTTTCATCAGACGATGGAAGGTGGCTGGCGCCCAACCGTACGCCCTCCTCGCCTGGGTGGAAATGCCCGGATGGGCGTGTTTGCCACGCGATCCACGTTTCGCCCCAATCCCATTGGCATGTCGCTGGTCGAGTTGAAAGACATTCGCTGCCAGAAAGATCAGGTCATTTTGCAATTGGGTAGTCTGGATTTGGTCGACGGCACGCCGGTGGTGGATATCAAACCTTATCTGCCTTTCGCTGAAGCGTTACCTGATGCTCAGGCAAGCTACGCGCAGCAGGCACCTGTCGCTGCCGTTGATGTCAGCTTCACTGCCGAGCTTGAAATCCTCTTTCCACAACTTGAAAAACGTTACCCGCATCTTCGGGCTTTTATTCAGGATGTGCTGGCCCAGGACCCACGTCCGGCCTATCGCAAAGGGGAAGAAACAGGGAAAACTTACGCCGTCTGGTTACATGATTTTAACGTGCGCTGGCGCGTCACGGAGAGCGGGTTCGAAGTCTTTGCCCTGGAAGCTCGCTAATTTTCTCCTCCTCTCTTTTGGCATCTCTGCCAGGCTGATAAACTAAACCACTTTTTTTGTATCAGGCAGGGCTACCTGCCTGTTCCGATCGTTCAAATGGAACCGTAATAACATGCGTACTAGTCAATACTTGCTCTCCACTCTGAAGGAGACACCTGCCGACGCCGAGGTTATCAGCCACCAGCTGATGCTGCGCGCCGGGATGATTCGCAAGCTCGCTTCCGGGTTGTACACCTGGCTGCCGACCGGCATGCGCGTCCTGAAAAAAGTCGAAAACATCGTGCGTGAAGAGATGGACAACGCCGGTGCCATCGAGGTGTTAATGCCTGTGGTGCAGCCTTCCGAGCTGTGGCAGGAGAGCGGTCGCTGGGAACAGTACGGCCCGGAGCTGCTGCGCATTGCAGACCGTGGCGATCGTCCATTTGTTCTCGGCCCAACGCATGAAGAAGTGATCACCGATCTCATTCGTAACGAGCTCAGCTCTTACAAACAGCTGCCGCTGAACTTCTATCAGATCCAGACGAAGTTCCGTGATGAAGTTCGTCCGCGCTTTGGCGTGATGCGTTCCCGCGAATTCATCATGAAAGATGCTTACTCCTTCCATACGTCTCAGGAATCCCTGCAGGAAACGTATGATGCGATGTATACCGCATACAGCAAAATCTTCAGCCGCATGGGTCTGGATTTCCGCGCAGTTCAGGCGGACACCGGTTCCATCGGCGGTAGCGCCTCTCATGAATTCCAGGTGCTGGCGTCCAGCGGTGAAGATGATGTTATCTTCTCTGATTCCTCTGACTTCGCCGCAAACATTGAGTTTGCTGAAGCACTCGCGCCGAAAGAGCCTCGCGCGGCTGCCACTCAGGAAATGACGCTGGTCGACACGCCGAATGCGAAAACCATCGCAGAGCTGGTTGAGCAGTTCAATCTGCCGATTGAGAAAACAGTCAAAACGCTGTTGGTTAAAGCAGTTGAAGATAGCGCTTTCCCGCTGGTTGCCCTGCTGGTTCGTGGCGACCACGAGCTGAACGAAGTCAAAGCGGAGAAACTGCCACAGGTAGCCAGCCCGCTGACCTTCGCCACCGAAGCTGAAATTCGCGCGATCGTCAATGCAGGCCTAGGTTCTCTTGGCCCGGTGAACATGCCAATTCCCGTGGTGATTGACCGTACTGTAGCCGCAATGAGCGATTTTGCTGCTGGCGCAAACATTGACGGGAAACACTACTTTGGCATCAACTGGGATCGTGACGCAGCAACGCCAGAAGTGGCCGATATCCGTAACGTGGTGGCTGGCGATCCAAGCCCGGACGGTAACGGTACTCTGCTTATCAAACGCGGTATCGAAGTGGGCCATATCTTCCAGCTCGGCACCAAATACTCTGAAGCCTTGAAAGCGGCTGTGCAGGGTGAAGATGGCCGTAACCAGACGCTGACGATGGGTTGCTACGGTATCGGGGTCACTCGCGTTGTGGCTGCTGCCATTGAGCAAAACCACGACGAGCGTGGCATCGTCTGGCCTGACAACATTGCGCCGTTCCAGGTAGCCATCCTGCCAATGAACATGCACAAATCTTACCGTGTGCAGGAACTGGCAGAAAAACTGTATGCGGAACTGCGTGCGCAGGGCATCGAAGTGCTGATGGATGACCGTAAAGAGCGTCCAGGCGTGATGTTTGCTGATATGGAACTGATCGGTATTCCACATACCGTGGTGATTGGTGACCGTAACCTCGACAGCGACGATATCGAATACAAATACCGTCGCAATGGTGACAAGCAGATGATTAAGACCGGAGATGTGCTCGATTTCCTGGTCAAAGCCATCAAAGGCTAAAAAACAAAGGCCTCGCAATGCGAGGCCTTTTTTCTGCTCAGAGAGTAGGTATATCAGTTACCGCACTCTTTTCCTGGTATGAATTTCGCGTCTTTATCTGTCTTCAACGTTTTCACTTGCTCGCCGGTATCTGGGTTTGGTTCGAGCGTGAAATGCCCTTCTACCGTCAGCAATACTGGTTTGGTCTCACTGCCACGTGCAGCGGCATAATCACGTTCCAGTTGCGCATTGTTCGCTACGGCAACACGTTTACCCGTTGCACAATCAGTGAAGGTAGCCGCGTCCGCCATGTAGATGTACATGCCTCGCATCGCCATCGGAGTCACGGGCAGGCTCGATTTAACTGGCTCCAGCGTGTAGTTCAGTGACGAAACAATCGGATTGCCTTCTCTGTCCAGCATTTCCAGCTTATCGCCTTTCGCGCGGTAGTAAGACTTCTCGCCTTTGCTGTCGGTCAGCACCAGCTTTTCTGCTGTTCTCGCCCAGGTGCCGTAAGAACCAAACGAAGAAAGCTCACGTGCCACGCCCTGATAACGTTCATTCATGACCCAGGTTCCGTCTTTAGCGAGGAACAAGGAAGTCTCAATGCCTTCGCAGTCTGCGCAAGGTAAAACACCGCGCCAGCTTTGCTGCATCGGCTGCAAAGACTCTTCCGCTCCAGGCTTCAACGTTTGTTCATCAGAACGGTTATTACACCCCGGTAACGCAAAAAGAATGCCCATTGCCGCCAGGGCGACCAGTACTTTCTTCACCTTAATGTCCTTATGCTGTCAATGCTGTTGCTCAGTCACCGGAGTGTTTAACTCTTCCCCGCATCGCTTTGACTGAAGATTTTTGCGTTTTTGCTGCCAGTCGTCGCTCTTTTGAAGCCCGGGTTGGCCGCGTCGCCCGGCGTGGCTTTTGCTCCGCCGTAAGCGTTTGAATAACAGAAACGAGACGGGCAATCGCCGCTTCACGATTCATTTCCTGACTACGGTATTCCTGCGCTTTAATAATGATCACGCCCTCGGCGGTCATTAAATGGTGGCTGCCGGCAAGCATACGCTCTTTATAATACTCTGGCAGGCTTGAGGCCCGGATGTCAAAACGCAGATGAATCGCCGTAGAGGCTTTATTCACGTGCTGTCCACCCGCGCCCTGCGCACGTATCGCACTAATTTCCACCTCTTCATCGGCAATCGTCACCTGCCGAGAGATAACAATCATTGCACCTGTTTCCAGTTAACAGGGACAATTTCCAGATTATTCTGAGAGTCAGATAGCCAGAGCGTCCCCTCTTGCAGCGTTGCCTGCAGGGTCATATTACGGGCGGCGAAGGCAGTGAACTGTGCCAGAGTTGTGTCGTCAAAATACCAGATGGTCAAATTCCTGAACCCGGATAACTGGGCCTGATTCTGCTGCCACCAGATTTCTGCCGCCCGGCTGTTATAGGCGAATAAGGCGACCTGTTGTGAACGCGAACAGGCTTTCTTCACACGGCGTTCGTCCGGTAACCCCAGTTCAATCCACAGATCCACGCCCAGATGATCGTTGAGCTGCCAGACTTCCGGCTCATCATCGGCGCTCAGCCCACGGGTAAACTGTAAACGGTCATCGGCATACATGATCCATGCCAGCAGACGCAGCATTAACCGTTCTTCCGTTTCTGAAGGATGGCGGGCCAGCGTCAGGTTTGCATCGAGGAACTGATTTCGGTCGAGATCGGCAACATTCACTGCCGCTTTATAAATTGTCGCTTTCAGCGCCATGATTTCACTCCTGAAAATTGGCCGCCATTGTACCGAAATCAGCGCGAAAAGGCTGTCGCCAATTCACTGTCAGAAGGCTCATCCTGCTGATATTGCTTAAATGAGTATGGTATAGTCACCTTGCTAAACAGAGTTTATCTTCGTAGGCTTAAACTTGCATCCCACAGTTGAGTCAGAACGCTGACAGGAGGGCATGTGGAAAAATATTGTGAGTTAATACGCAAGCGGTATGCGGAAATAGCCAGTGGAGACTTAGGATACGTTCCGGATGCACTGGGCTGTGTGCTAAAAGTATTGAATGAAGTGGCGGCGGATGATGCGATTTCAGAGTCGGTCAGGGAAAAAGCGGCCTATGCGGCGGCAAACTTACTGGTGAGCGATTATGTCAACGAATGAGTCTTATCAACCCATCAATTGTGATGACTATGACAATCTTGAACTCGCCTGCCAGCACCATCTTGTGTTAACGCTGGAGCTGAAAGACGGCGAAGTACTGAAGGCGAAAGCCAGTGACTTAGTCTCACGTAAAAATGTCGAGTATCTGGTCGTCGAGGTTTCGGGCGATCAACGCGAACTGCGGCTCGACAAAATTGCGAGCTTTAGCCACCCCGAAATCGGGACTGTGGTGGTAAGCGAAGAGTAACGTTTAAGGGCAGTCTCACTGCCCTTTTCTCTGCCTCACCATCTGCAACCCGGGCTCCCCTTCCGGGCATCTTCCTTCCAGAGTGACAAAATACCCCGCCGCCGCAATCAAGGTTTCACCATAAAACAGCAGCGGCGTGGTTTCTCGCAGCCATGGCGCTACCCCCAACTCCTGCCAGATTTTTTTCAGCTTGCGCCCACCATTGCGCCCCACGATATGCAACGTACCGCTAGCGGTATAACGCACGCTGACACTTTCATCCGGCGCAGGTTTGCGGATGTCTTGCCCGCTAATCAGACGCAGTTCCTCATCCCCTGATAAGCGCAGCGGTTGCGTGATATCGGGCCATTCCTGAGGAGTCGGGGCAGAAACTGGCACCCACCATAGTTGTTGCTGATAACGGCGGACAGCGAACTCACCTAATCTCACCTGAGGATTCGCGTCTTCACGAGCGAGTGCCACTTCACGCCACAAACGCTCAAGCATTTCGCGGGATGGCATCACGGCCTGGTGCTGAGCCAGCCAGCGCCGCAACAGCGCACCTCTACGTGCCGCACTCATCGACAGCATCGGTTCTATCGCTAGCTGCCCTTCTTTACCGCGCAGTGTGCTCAATTCTTCTGCCAGCAGATCATCCAGAAGTTGCTCCTGCTCGCCGCAAAGCTGCGCGCTCCGGGAAACTGCCTGAGAGAAATGCGGCCAGCGCTCATTCAGCAAAGGCAACACGCGCAACCGCAGAAAATTGCGGTCGTAGTCGTCATCCTGATTGCTTTCATCTTCAATCCAGCTCAGGTGATGCTCTCTCGCCCACCGCTCAAGCGCTTCACGGCTTTCTGCCAGCAAAGGACGAATAAGCCTGGTGCCGTAAAAATCAGACTCCGCACCCATCGCCGATAGCCCTGCTGGGCCGCTGCCACGCTTGAGTGCCAGCAGCAGCGTTTCGCACTGGTCGTCAAGATGCTGAGCGGTGACCAGAACTTCATCTTGCTGCAATGTCTGGCGAATGGCTTCGTAACGCGCCTCACGAGCCTGAGCTTCAATGCCCAGTCCTTTCTGCGCCAGCGTGACACGGACGACTTCCAGCGGAATCTGCCATTGCGCGCAAATCAGCTGGCAGTGCTCAACCCAACCGTCGGCATTGGCGCTCAACCCATGGTGAATATGCACTGCGCGCAGCGTCGCACCCGGCGTCTGCTCTCGCCAGTGGGTTAATTGATGCAAAAGCACCGTAGAATCAAGACCACCGCTGAAGGCGACAAGAACGTGCGAATGGGCGCCCAATGCACTGGCGACAGAATTCAGGCTCATATTATTGCTGATACAACTCCAACGGTAACCCGTCCGGATCGTTGAAAAACGTGAAGCGGCGGTCGGTAAAAGGGTCAATCCGAATCGCTTCGCACTTCACACCCTGGCTTTCGAGATGCGCCACGGAAGCATCAAGATCATCAACGCTAAAGGCAAGATGGCGCAGACCACAGGATTCCGGGCGTGACGGACGTGCTGGCGGGAACGGGAAAGAGAACAGCTCAATGGTATAGTGCCCATTGAGGGCCAAATCGCCTTTCCACGAATCCCGCTCTTCGCGATAAAACTCGCTTTGCAGCGTAAAGCCCAGGATGTCGCAATAAAACGCCTTACTCACGGCGTAGTTACTGGCGATGATGGCAATATGGTGAATCTGTTTTAAACCCAGCATGTCTGCTCCTTAAAATGTGTCCGCAGCACGTTACCCGCGCCAGGCCGACTGGCGCAAGTCCTCAGGCCTCTTTTAAGACTCGTACCCGGTAGACGCCATCTTCATCGCGTTTTGCACCGTGAATGTCAGTTTCAAAGCCCGGATAATGCCGCCCAATAGAACAGAGCATCAGCAGGAAATCCAGCACAGACCGACTCTCCTCAGTGATCATTTCACCCGGCATCAGCAACGGCACGCCTGGTGGATAAGGCAGGATCATATTGGCTGAGACTTGACCCACCAGTCGCTCGATCTCTATTGTTTCGACTTCACCTTTGCTCTGCCGCTGCCACGCCTGATGTGGCGTCATTTTCATTTCAGGCAACACATCAAACGCACGTAACATCAGATACGAAAGCTGGTGCTGACGAATAAGCTTGTGGATCCCTTGCGCCAGATCCTGAATGCGCATATTACGGTAGAAATCAGGATCTTCAGCATACAGATCGGGAAGCATGTTTTTGACACGTAAATTCAGATCGTAAGCCCGTTTAAACTCGGTCAGCCCACGCAACAGGCCCATGGCGCGCTTTTTGTCGATCCCTATGCTGAACAGGAACAGCAGGTTATACGGCCCCGTTTTTTCGACCACCACGCCGCGTTCATCAAGGAATTTCGCCACCAGCGCGGCGGGGATCCCCTCTTCGCTCATCGTGCCCTGTTCATCCATACCCGGCGTCAGGATAGTTACCTTTACCGGGTCCAGGAACATATTTAATCAGATCGGCGCTATTTTGCGGCCAGATGGTTTTGAATCCTTGCTGAGCCAGTGCGGCTTCCAGCTCCTGAATCGGCTGATCTTTATGGTAGACCCCGTGTGGCCCCATGATGGCGATAATATTCACGCGTTCCTCCTGGAAAAAAACCTTAGCTAATCATAGCGCAGCTGAATTGCAGAGATAAAAAAAGCCACGCGGTGCGTGGCTTAGTCTTGCTAACAAAGAAGGAAAAAGCGTGGTTTTTCCTTCTTTGTGGTTATCAGCCGAAAATCAATAAATTGATTTTCCTGATTTTTTATTGGGCGATATCTGTTCGCTCTTTATCAGAATAACGTTTTTCACCGCATTGTAGCCACACGATGTGTGGCTTTTTCAGAGCACTCTTTACGCTTACGCGTAACCGTAGCTCATCAGACGCTGATAACGGCGGTTGAGCAGGTCTTCTTTGCTCAGCACGTCGAGATCCGCGAGATCTGCAAGCAGTTGCGCTTTCAGCGTTTGTGCCATCACTTCTGGCTTACGGTGCGCGCCACCCAGGGGTTCCGGGATAACGGTATCGATAAGCTTCAGCTCTTTCAGGCGTGGGGCAATGATCCCCATCGCTTCTGCAGCCAGCGGCGCTTTGTCGGCGCTTTTCCACAGAATGGAAGCACAACCTTCCGGAGAGATAACGGAATAGGTGCTGTATTGCAGCATATTCACTTTATCACCCACACCAATCGCCAGTGCGCCACCGGAACCACCTTCACCGATCACGGTGCAGATAACCGGCACTTTCAGGCGAGACATTTCGCGCAGGTTGCGGGCAATCGCTTCAGACTGACCACGCTCTTCCGCGCCAACGCCCGGGTATGCGCCAGGGGTGTCGATGAAGGTGATGATCGGCATGTTGAAGCGTTCAGCCATTTCCATCAGGCGCAGCGCTTTGCGATACCCTTCAGGTGCTGGCATGCCGAAGTTACGGCGAATCTTCTCTTTGGTTTCACGGCCTTTCTGATGACCAATGATCATCACCGGACGCCCATCCAGACGCGCAATACCGCCGACGATCGCTTTGTCGTCAGCGTAGGCGCGGTCGCCTGCCAGTTCATCAAATTCGTCAAACGCCAGACGCAGATAATCCAGGGTGTATGGGCGCTGCGGATGGCGAGCCAACTGAGCAACTTGCCATGCACCGAGATCGGCGAAGATTTTGCGCGTCAGTTCTACGCTTTTTTCACGCAGACGATGCACTTCTTCGTCGATGTTAATATCCAGTTTTTCATCCTGACGGCCAACAGACGTCAGAGAATCGATTTTCGCTTCCAGCTCTGCAATCGGCTGTTCGAAATCAAGGAAATTCAGACTCATAGTATTCCTGTATTAGTCAAACTCCAGTTCCACCTGCTCCGACCCAATGAGGCCACGCAAATCGTTCAACAAACGATCGCTCGGAGAAACACGCCAGGTCGCGCCAAAACGCAACCGCGCGCGTGCATCCGCCCTCTGATAGTAGAGATGTACTGGAATGGTTCCCGAACGGTGGGGTTCCAGAGACTGACGGAGACGGTTTAAAAGCTGGTCATCAATTTGCCTGTCCGTCAGCGAGATAGCAAGCCCGCGAGCATATTTTTCCCGGGCTTCGTCAATATCCATCACTTCACGGGCCATCATTTTAAGACCCCCGCTGAAGTCATCAAAGCTGACCTGTCCGCTGACGATAAGTATGCGGTCTTTTTCCAGCAATTGCTGGTATTTATCCAGTGCGTCGGTGAATAACATCACCTCCAGACGCCCGGAACGGTCATCCAGCGTACAGATGCCGATGCGATTGCCGCGCTTGGTGACCATAACCCTTGCGGCAATAACAAGCCCCGCCGCCATGGTCATTTTACCACGATCGGTCGGATGCATATCTTTAAGCCTTACGCCGCCAGCGTAACGCTCAATCTCTTTTAAATACTGCGTAATCGGGTGACCGGTGAGGTACAGACCCAATGTTTCACGCTCGCCTTCCAGTACCACGGGCTCTGGCCATGGCATGCAGTTGGCGTAAGACTGTTCTACTTGTTCGGGTTCTTCTGCCAATACGCCAAACATGTCGGCCTGGCCAATCGCCTCGGCTTTCGCATGTTGATCGGCGGCTTTGAGCGCATCAGGAAGCGAATTCATCAATGCGGCGCGATGCGGACCAAGACGGTCAAAAGCGCCGGACATAATCAGCTTCTCAAGCACGCGTTTGTTCAGTTTCTTGATATCGGTGCGTGCGCAGAGGTCAAACAGCTCGCGGAAGTAACCGCCGTTGTTACGCGCTTCCAGAATAGCTTCAATCGGGCCTTCACCCACGCCCTTGATTGCGCCGATGCCGTAAACAATCTCGCCGTCATCGTTGACGTGGAAATGATACAGCCCGGAGTTGATATCCGGCGGCAGGATTTTGAGCCCCATGCGCCAGCATTCATCCACCAGGCCCACGACCTTCTCAGTGTTATCCATATCCGCGGTCATTACCGCTGCCATAAACTCGGCCGGATAGTGGGCTTTCAGCCACAGCGTCTGGTAAGAAACTAACGCATAAGCCGCGGAGTGGGATTTGTTGAAACCGTAACCAGCGAATTTTTCTACGAGGTCGAAGATTTTCATCGACAGCTCGCCGTCGACGCCGTTCTGGATCGCGCCCTCTTCGAAGGTGCCGCGTTGCTTGGCCATCTCTTCCGGTTTTTTCTTACCCATTGCACGACGCAGCATGTCCGCGCCGCCAAGGGTATAACCAGAAAGCACCTGAGCAATCTGCATGACCTGTTCCTGATACAGGATAATGCCGTAGGTCGGCTCCAGCACAGGCTTCAGGCTTTCGTGCTGCCATTGCACATCCGGATAGGAGATCTCTTCACGACCATGCTTACGGTCGATAAAGTTATCTACCATCCCCGATTGCAGAGGGCCCGGGCGGAACAGGGCCACGAGGGCGATCATATCTTCGAAACAGTCGGGCTGCAGACGCTTAATCAGGTCTTTCATGCCGCGGGATTCAAGCTGGAAGACCGCGGTGGTTTCCGAGCGCTGCAGCATGTCGAAGCTTTTCTTGTCGTCGAGCGGGATGGCAGCGATATCAATCGGCTCCAGCCCCTGTTTTGCCCGACGAGGGTTAATCATTTTCAACGCCCAGTCGATAATGGTGAGCGTTCGCAGACCGAGGAAGTCAAACTTCACCAGCCCGGCGTATTCCACATCGTTCTTATCAAACTGAGTGACCGGATGGTTCCCGGACTCATCGCAGTACAACGGTGCGAAATCGGTGATTTTCGTTGGGGCGATAACCACGCCACCGGCGTGCTTACCGGCGTTACGGGTGACGCCTTCAAGCTTACGCGCCATATCGATAAGCGCCTTAACTTCCTCGTCAGCCTCGTAAATTTCCGGCAACTGCGGTTCAGCTTCAAACGCTTTGGCCAGCGTCATGCCCGGATCTGGCGGCACCAGCTTGGAAATACGATCCACAAAACCGTAGGGATGGCCCAGCACGCGGCCTACGTCGCGGATAACCGCTTTCGCCGCCATGGTCCCGAAGGTGATGATCTGAGATACCGCTTCTCGCCCGTACATATCCGCGACGTGCTCAATAACCTGATCGCGTTTCTCCATGCAGAAGTCGACGTCGAAGTCAGGCATCGAAACACGTTCCGGGTTAAGGAAACGTTCGAACAGCAGGTCGAACTCCAGCGGATCGAGATCGGTGATTTTCAGCGCATAGGCCACCAATGAGCCCGCACCAGAACCACGGCCCGGGCCTACCGGCACACCGTTATCCTTCGACCACTGGATAAATTCCATCACGATGAGGAAGTAACCCGGGAACCCCATCTGGTTAATAACCTGCAGTTCGATGTCCAGACGCTCGTCATATTCAGGGCGTTTTTCAGCGCGTACGGCAGGGTCAGGGAACAGGAACTCAAGACGCTCTTCCAGACCTTCTTTCGACTTCACGACCAGGAAATCTTCGGTGGTCATGTCGCCCGTCGGGAACTGCGGCAGGAAGTATTCACCCAGACGCACGGTGACGTTACAGCGCTTGGCTATCTCAACGGTGTTCGCCAGCGCTTCCGGGATATCGGAAAACAGCTCGCACATCTCTTCTTCAGTACGCATGTACTGCTGTGACGAGTAGTTGCGCGGGCGTTTTGGATCGTCAAGGGTGAAGCCGTCATGAATCGCAACGCGAATTTCATGGGCGTCAAAATCACCGGCATCGATAAAGCGCACATCATTGGTCGCCACCACGGGCAGACTGCGCGCTTCGGCCAGTTTCACCGCCGCATGCAGATAAGACTCTTCATCCACACGCCCGGTACGGATCAGTTCAAGGAAATAGCGATCCGGGAAATGTTCTTCATAAAATGCAACGCACTGCTCAACCAGCGCCTGATTGCCACGCAGCAAGGCTCTGCCAACATCGCCCATCTTCGCGCCAGACAGCAGGATCAGACCCTCTTTCAGCTCAACAAGCCAGTCTCGGTCGATGTAAGGCCCTTGCGCCCCATAGCCACGCTGATAAGCGCGAGAAATCAGCAAGGTAAGATTCTGGTAGCCTTCATTGTTGGCGGCAAGCACCGTCAACTGAGTCAGCTCATCGGGCAGCAACTCACTCTGAACGTGAAAATCCGCGCCAATGATTGGCTTAAGACCCGCGCCATGCCCCGCACCGTAAAACTTCACCAGACCGCAGAGGTTGGTGAAATCGGTGATCGCCAGTGCAGGCATGCCGAGCGCGGCCGCCTTTTTCACCAGCGGCCCGGTCTTCGCCAGCCCATCAATCATGGAGTAGTCGCTATGCACCCGCAGGTGTACGAAACGTGGTTCAGCCATCTTCAGATCCCGCTTTACTTAATCAGGCAACACTGCCCAGAGCGCGTTTAACAGGCCCGAAACTGCGCCGGTGATGTTCGGTGGCGCCATGCAGAGCCAGCTTTTCCAGATGGAAAGCCGTTGGATATCCCTTATGTTGAGCAAAGCCATACTCAGGGAAAGTTTGGTCCAGTGCCTCCATTTCCGCATCGCGGGAGACTTTCGCCAGAATCGAGGCAGCGCTAATTTCAGCTACACGGCTGTCGCCTTTCACGACAGCCATGGAAGGCATTGGCAGTGCCGGGCAGCGATTACCGTCGATCAGGACATATTCAGGCTGAATATGCAGACCGGCTACCGCGCGTTGCATCGCCAGCATGGTGGCGTGCAGAATATTCAGTTCGTCGATTTCATGCGGCTCAGCGCGACCCAGACTCCAGCTCAGCGCCTTTTCCTTGATCTCGTCGAACAGCGCCAGTCGGCGTTTTTCACTCAGTTTTTTGGAGTCATTCAGACCCACAATGGGACGAGCAGGATCGAGGATCACCGCAGCAGTCACCACCGCGCCGACCAAAGGGCCGCGTCCAACTTCGTCAACACCCGCAACCAGAGGGGTATGCGGATAGATAAATACGTCTGTCATTGTGCTAACTCCAGCACCGCGTCGGCTGCCTGCTCATCGGCATTGCAGCGAATCAGCTGATGCAGTTCGCGGAAGGTGTCATGCATAGCGTGGCTGGTTTTGCCATCGGCCAACAGCGGCAACAACGCTTCGGCAAGCTGCTGCGGTTGACACTCATCCTGCAAAAGTTCTTTAACCAGTTCCCGGCCCGCCAGCAAATTCGGCAGCGAAACATAGTCGGTTTTCACCAGACGCTTCGCCAGCCAGAAAGTGAAGGGCTTCATGCGATAACCCACAACCATCGGGCACTTCGCCAGCATACATTCGAGTGCAGCCGTGCCTGAGGCTAACAGCGCCGCATCACTGGCGATCATCGCTTCACGGCCCATGCCATCCAGCATATGGACACGTAAGTCCGGCGCGACTTCCGCTTTAATGCGCTCAAACTGTTCACGACGTTTGGCGTTCACCAGGGGAACCACTACTTCCAGATCAGGGTAGTGATTTCGCAACAATTGCGCCGTTTTAAGGAAATCTGCGCTGAGCATTTCCACTTCTGCGCCACGACTTCCTGGCAGCAGCGCAAGGCAGTGAACGTCATGGGCAATGCCCAGCGTGTCTCGTGCGGCGTTTTTATCGGGATCCAGTGGCATGGCGTCTGCCATGGTATGGCCGATGAAGCGGCAAGGAACATTGAATCGGTCATAAAACGCTTTTTCGAAAGGCAGAAACGCGAGCACCAAATCAGTGGCTCTGCCAATTTTGAAAACACGTTTTTGGCGCCAGGCCCAGACAGACGGGCTGACGTAATGAATGGTTTTGATACCCTTCTTCTTCAGATTACCTTCAAGGGTAATGTTGAAATCAGGCGCATCAATGCCGACGAAAACGTCTGGCTTGAGTTCGGTAAAACGGCGAGTTAAGTCTGCACGGATATGCAGAAGACGTCGCAAACGACCGAGCACTTCGACAATGCCCATCACCGCCAGCTCTTCCATTTCGTACCAGGCTTCACAGCCTTCAGCTTGCATACGTGGCCCGGCAACCCCGACGAAACGAGCGTTGGGAATGCGGGCTTTCAGGGCGCGAATGAGGCCTGCCCCAAGAATATCGCCGGAGGTTTCTCCGGCGACAAGGGCAATCGTTAGCGGACGTTCAGCCATTAACGAATCAGACCACGCGTAGAGCGTTCGAAGAAGTCATAGAACGCTTTCACTTCAGGATGCTGCGCGGCAAGCTCAGCAATTTCCGGTTTGGCTTCTTCCAGCGTTTTACCGCTGCGGTACAACAGTTTATACGCATTGCGAATGGCAATGATCGCTTCTCTGGTGAATCCGCGGCGCTTCAGCCCTTCGATGTTAACACCGTAAGGCGTGGCGTGGTTGCCCTGAGCGATGACGTATGGAGGAACGTCCTGTGCAACGCCGGAACAGCCGCCTACCATCACGTGCGCACCAATGATGCAGAACTGATGGACAGCGGTCATGCCACCGACAATCACAAAGTCGTCCAGAGAGACGTGACCCGCAAGCGTAGCGTTGTTGGCGAGGATGCAGCGGTTACCGACCGTGCAATCATGCGCCACATGGGCGTTGATCATCAGCAGGTTATCGCTGCCTACCTTCGTCAATCCACCGCCCTGTACTGTGCCGCGATGAATGGTGACGCTTTCGCGGATGCGGTTGCGATCGCCAATCTCCACACGAGTCGGTTCGCCAGCGTATTTGAGATCCTGGTTAACTTCCCCGATGGAAGCAAACTGATAAATTTCATTGTCGCGGCCAATGGTCGTGTGACCATTCACCACCACATGAGACTTCAGTACGGTCCCTTCGCCAATCGTGACGTTAGGGCCCACAATACAAAACGGACCAATGTGAGCGTTAGCACCGATAACGGCACCGTCTTCCACAATGGCAGCAGGATGGATAAAGGCAGTTTTATCAATCACGTATCAGGCCTCCCGGCTACGCGCACACATCATCGTTGCTTCGCAAACCACTTTACCGTCAACCAGCGCCACGCCTTTAAAACGGGTCAGCCCACGGCGAGTTTTCTCAAAGGTCACTTCCATGATCATCTGATCGCCAGGCACAACAGGACGCTTAAAGCGCGCTTCGTCGATACCCGCGAAGTAATACAGTTCGCCCGGTTCCAGTTTACCCACGCTCTTAAATGCCAGAATGCCGGTGGCTTGAGCCATGGCTTCCAGAATCAGCACGCCTGGAAAAATCGGCTTGCCCGGAAAATGCCCCTGAAAGAACGGCTCGTTTACGGAGACATTTTTAACTGCGCGCAGAAAACGACCTTCTTCAAAGTCCAGCACGCGATCGACCAGTAAGAACGGGTAACGGTGTGGCAGAAGTTCCAGAATCTCTTCAATGTGCAGAGTATGAGTGTCAGTAGTCAAAATACTCTTCCTGTCTAAATATACTGAAATGCAATAATAACACGGCCTGCCAGATTATAAGAAATCAGACAGGCCGGGAAGTTTGGCGCTTAAGGTGTGATGTTAGTCTTGTTGACTGTTTTTGCGTTCAAGCGCTTTAAGACGCTTGCTCATGTCATCAATGTTCATCACCAGCGCAGCAGTTTTACGCCATGCCTTGTTCGGCTGCAGCGGAATGCCTGAGGAATAAACGCCAGGTTCCGTGATAGGACGCATGACCATGCCCATACCGGTCACTGTCACTTTATCGCAGATTTCCATATGGCCATTGATAACGCTAGCGCCACCGATCATGCAATAACGGCCGATCTTCAGGCTGCCCGCCATGATCACCCCTCCGGCAACAGCAGTATTGTCACCGATGATCACGTTGTGCGCAATCTGACACTGATTATCAATGATCACACCATTGCCGATCTGGGTGTCGTCTAACGCCCCGCGATCGATGGTTGTACAGGCGCCGATCTCAACACGATCGCCAATAATCACGCGACCAAGCTGTGGGATCTTCACCCAGTTACCGCGATCGTTGGCATAGCCAAAACCATCAGAACCAATAACCGTGCTCGACTGGATCAGGCAATTTTCGCCGATCTCAATCTCATGGTACACAGAGACATTCGCCCACAGGCGGGTGCCAGCACCAATTTTCGTGTCTTTACCCACGAAGCACCCGGCGCCAATACGCACGTTATCACCCAGCACGACGCCGGATTCGATAACCGCATTAGCACCAATTGAGACGTTTTGCCCCAGTTTTGCGGTGGCATCGACCACTGCGCTGGGAGCGATATCCTGCGCCGGTTGCGGCGTGGTATCCAGAATTTGGGCCATGCGTGCATAGGTCAGGTAGGGATTCTTCACGACCAGTGCAGCGCTTTTGGCAAACGGTAAGTCCTCTGCTGTCATCACCACAGCAGAAGCCTGGCATGCGGCCAGGTGATCACGGTACTTAGGATTGACCATGAACGTGATATGGCCTGTTTTAGCAGATTGCATGGACGCAACAGCGGTGATGACGATATCGCCATCACCGTGTAATTCTGCATCCAACTGCTGAGCTAAATCAGCCAGTCGAATTGAAGGCATTACTTATTTAACCTGTTTCAGCACATCAGCGGTGATGTCTTTGATATCGCTGCTGTTGTAAGCAACGGTATTCGCGTCAACAACCAGGTCAATGCTCTGATCGTCAGCCACTTTCTTCACTGCTGCCTGGATACGGGTAACCAGTTTACCGCGCTCTTCGTTAGAACGACGTGCACGATCCTGCTCAAACTGCTGAGCTTTCTGAGAGAAAGCCTGGCGCTGAGTCATGATGTCTTTTTCTGCTTTGCTACGATCGCTCGCTTTCATGGTAGAACCATCGCGCTGCAGACGCTGCATTTTACTCTGCAGATCAGATTCCTGGCTCTGCAGCTCGCTTGCACGACCTTTAAACTCGCCTTCCAGCTTCGCAGAAACACCGGTCTTCTGTGCAACCTGCTGGAACAGGTTACCCATGTTCACGACCGCAATTTTATCTGCAGCCTGTGCAGAGGTAACCATTGCCAGACCCAGACCTGCAGCTAATAACCACTTTTTCACAATAAAACTCCTTACCATCCCATGAGTGCCCGAAGGCACCGTTCTTTGCGAAGTCATGCAACCACGCGAGTGATTGTCAGATGTCATCGCTACACTGCACTAGCATTCCTTTGCACAGACCAATTACCAGGTTTTACCAATGTTAAACTGGAACTGTTCCGCTTTGTCTCCATCGTACTTTTTAAACGGCTGGGCGTAGGAGAAGACCAACGGCCCCAATGGTGACATCCATTGTAATGCGATACCTGCAGACATACGAATGTTACTCGGATCGCCATAATCCGGTACGCCTGTGGCTTTCATTTCTGCCGTGTTTTGCCAATTGGTATCCCAAACGGTACCCGCATCCCAGAAGACGGAAGTACGTACTGAGTTAGCATATTTGTCGCTGATAAACGGCGTTGGCACGATAAGCTCAGCGCTGGCCACCGCCATGGCGTTACCGCCCACGGCATCATCAGACTTACAGTAACCCGTGCTGGTGGTTCCACAGTTGTCCTGGTTCGGGCCAAGGTAAACCGCCTTCGGACCGATGTTGTTGGACTGGAAGCCACGCACGGTGCTTGAACCACCGGCATAGAAGTTTTCATAGAACGGCAGTTCTTTCCCGCCTAAACCATCACCGTAGCCCCAACGAGTACGGCCCAACAGCACCCACTTATGATCGTTATCGATCGGGAAGTAGGACGCGGTGTCCAGAGTCACTTTATAGAACTCGTTATCGGAACCCGGAATCGTCACCTTACCGTTCAGGTTGACGCGCGAACCGTCCGTCGGGAAGAAACCGCGGTCCAGTTTGTTGTACGTCCAACCGTAGTTGAAGGTGAAGTCATCTGCCGAGAAGCCGTCTTTACTGTCGCCCTGACCCAGCGAGTCAAGATAACGGTCCATCGCGACCTGCGGTTGCATGTTGGACAAGTCGTTGTGAACGTACCCTAAACCTGCACGCAAGGTGTTGTATTCGTTGATTGGGAAGCCCAGCGTCCCGTCGACACCATAACTCTTGTTGGTGTACGAGGAGAGGTCTGCGTCATCCGCTTTAAAGTCATTGTAGAAGATACGCCCACCGAGGCTCACACCATCCACCGTAAAGTACGGGTTGGTCACAGAAAACTCGGAGTAGGTTTGATAATCGTTCTTCGTCCCGTTGATGCCCACTGAATAGCCGGTACCCAACCAGTTATCCTGCTGAACACCCACCTGGAAGCTCACGCCGCTTTCAGTACCGTAACCGATACCGAAGTTGAAGCTACCGGTGTTACGCTCTTTAACCTTATAGACCACGTCAACCTGATCCGGGCTGCCCGGTACACGCTGGGTGTCGACATCCACGGTTTCAAAGTAGCCAAGACGGTTCAGACGATCTTTACCGGAATCGACCAGGTCGCTGCCCAACCACGCGCCTTCCATCTGACGCATTTCACGACGCAGAACGGCATCTTTGGAGGTGTCGTTGCCTTCGAAGCGGATCTTACGTACGTAGTAACGGTTACCCGCGTCGACGCTAACGTGCAGCTTAACGGTCTTATCAGCGTCATTGATTTCAGGCTGAGACTGAACGCGCGGATAGGCGTAACCATAACGGCCAAGAAGTTTCTTGATGTCATCTTCCATCCTGGTCACTTTGGCGCCGTTGTAGAGCTCACCTGGCTCAACTTTGGTGAGGCTCTCAATCTCTGCAGAGTGCCCTGCCAGGTTCCCGCTCACTTCAACGCCCTGCAGCTTGTACTGATCGCCTTCGGTGATGTTGATGGTGATGTAGATGCCTTTCTTGTCCGGCGTCAGGCTAACCTGCGTGGAGTCGATATTGAAACGGGCATAACCGCGATCCAGGTAGTAACTACGCAGGGTTTCAAGGTCACCTGCCAGTTTCTGTTTCTGGTATTTACGATCGCCCACCACGTTCCACCACGGTACTTCATCACGCAGCTGGAAGGTGGAGATCAGCTCATCGGTGCTGAAAGCATGGTTACCGACAATGTTGATCTGTTGAATTTTTGCGGAAACGCCTTCCTGGAAGACCAGTTTCAGGTCAACACGGTTACGCGGCAGCGGAGTCACGACAGCTTTGACGCTGGCGCTGTACTTACCGACGCTGTAGTAGAAGTCTTCCAGACCTTTCTCGATATCACCGAGAGTGGTGCGGTCGAGGGATTCACCCACGCGAACGCCAGAGGCTTCGAGGTTCTGCTTGAGCATGTCATCTTTCACCGATTTATTACCGGAGAAAGTGATGCTGGCAATTGTTGGGCGCTCTTTGACCTGCACCAACAACGTATCGCCATCACGCAGAACACGCACATCCTCGAAGTTGCCGGTGGCAAACAGGGCGCGAATGGTATTACTGATGTCTTCATCAGTGACCGTATCGCCTGGGCGCACTGGCATGCTGAGGAGGGCCGCACCAACAGCGACTCGCTGCAAGCCTTCGAAATGAATGTCCTTCACTACGAATCCGTCAGCACCGTATACGGTCGCGCTGCCGAAAAGCAGCGACGCTATGAGCAACTTTTTCATCGCCATCGTTATTATGCGTTCTTCCTAACACTCTCTCTACAACCGAGAGAAATCATTGAAAAGTGCAAGCCCCATTAACAGCACCAGCAATATTGAGCCAATGCGATAACTAAAGTCTTGAACTCGCTCGGATACCGGCCCGCCCTTCAGCTTTTCAATCGCCAGGAAGAGCAGATGACCCCCGTCTAGCACGGGAAGCGGGAACAGGTTGATAATGCCCAGATTCACACTGATGAGCGCAAGGAACATCAGATAGTAAATCAACCCAAACTCCGCTGACATCCCAGCCCCCTGAGCAATCGAAATTGGCCCACTGAGGTTGTTCAGTTTTACGTCACCGGTTATCAATTTCCCCAGCATCTGAACCGTTAACTTCATCAACTGCCACGTTTTATCTGTGGCCTGAATGATGGCAGCAAACGGCCCGTACTGGCGCACTGTCTTGTACTCATCGGGCAGCGGGATAATTTTTGGTACTACGCCCGCAAACCCTTCAGCTTTCCCTTTACCGGGTTTTGTATCTGGTATCAGCGTTAAAGACAAGGGGCTACCTTGTCTGTCAATCTCGAGCCGCAATGGCTTACCGGGATTGTCTCGCACCAGTGTGACAAATGTCAGCCACTGTGTCAGCGGCTGACCATCGACTTTAACGATCCTGTCGCCTTGTTGCAAACCCGCTTTATGTGCAGCTGAGTCTGCCTGTACTTCTGCCATCACCGGTTCAATCTGAGCGCCGCGTGGCCGAATCCCCAATGAAGCGACGGGATCTTCTTTGTCTGGCTCAAATGCCCAATGACGCAGATTGAGAATTTTATCCTGACGCTGCTGACTTCCGAAAGGGGCAACGGTGAGAGTGGTTTGATCATCGCCGATTTTGGTGACCAGCGCCAAACGCACAGCATCCCAATCAGGCGTTTCGATACCGTCTACGGCTTTAAGTTCCGTGCCTGGTGCAATTTGTGCTGCCGCCGCAATCGAATTGGGCGTTATTTCACCAATTACGGGCCGAATGCCCGGGACGCCGATGATAAACACCAGCCAATAGGCAAAAATAGCAAAAAGGAAGTTCGCAACCGGACCGGCGGCAATGATCGCCGCACGCTGGCCAACGGTTTTGTTATTGAAAGCGTAATGACGCATCTCCGGCGCAACCGGGTCGACGCGTTCATCCAGCATTTTGACGTAACCGCCGAGAGGAATAAGGGCGATGACATAGTCGGTGCCGCGTTTATCCACGCGACTCCAGAGCGTCTTTCCAAATCCAATCGAAAAACGCTCAACGCGGACGCCGCAACGGCGAGCAACCCAGAAATGACCAAATTCATGCACGGTGATTAACACACCCAGTGCAACAATGAATGCCGCCAGATTCCAGAGAATGCTCAGCATAAACCCTTCCGTCAGAGAGTCCTGAAGACTAAAAGTAACAGGCAGGCAAAGACCGGTACCGCCGCCGTCAGGCTATCGATGCGATCCAGAATGCCGCCATGGCCAGGAATTAAATTCCCACTGTCCTTGATACCGGCCTCACGCTTAAACATGCTTTCGGTTAAATCACCCAGCACAGACGCCAACGCAGCGACCAGCGAGCAAACCAGCAACGTTAACGGTGCGACATCCAGGTTAGCCCACAGGCCATAAACACCCGAAATCACGGCTGCCGTCAGTAACCCGCCGATAAACCCTTGCCAGGTTTTGCCCGGTGAAACTTTCGGTGCCAGTTTATGTTTACCGAACAGTTTACCGAACATGTAGGCGCCGGAGTCTGCTCCCCACACCAGAATCATGATGTAGAGCAGCCAGATTGCGCCACTGTAGTGATTATCGTCATAGTGCCACGCACGCAGTGCCAGCATGCCCCAGAAAAAAGGGATGATGGTCAGCAGGCCAAACACCAGACGCAGTGTTTTTGAGTTGCGCCACAAAGACGCGGACCCAGGATAAAACAGCACCAGCAGCAAGGCGGCAATCCACCAGGCCAAAGAAGCCCAAAGTGAGCCTTCAACCAGCGGCTGATGCACGTTGTGATGATATTCAGGAAGCCAAAAGAGCATCGCGGCGAGAATCAAACCGCAAAGCACCGCCAGCCATACCCGCTGTGAGCGGGATTTTAAACCGCTTAGTTGACCCCATTCCCAGGCGGCCAGCATGCACACCACCAGGGTGACAATGGCAAACCCTACCGGCGGCAACAAAAACAGTGCCGCAATCACAACGGGAATTAAAACAAAAGCAGAAATCAGGCGATACTTCAGCAAGAGCTACCCCCATCAGGCTTTGTCGCCACCAGGCTCGGTGCCGCCGAAACGACGCTCTCGATTGGCAAAGGCATGCAGCGCACCTTCAAAGTCTTGTTCATCGAAATCGGGCCAAAGAACATCTGTAAAGTAAAGTTCGGCATAGGCAATTTGCCAAAGCAGAAAGTTACTGATGCGATGCTCTCCCCCTGTCCTAATAACCAAATCTACGGGAGCCAGTTCGTGCATGCAGATTTGCTGACTCAGCAGCGCTTCTGTGATCTCTTCAGGACGAAGTTGCCCTTCCTGAACCTGTGCAGCCAGATGCTGAACTCCCTGAATGATATCCCAGCGCCCGCCATAATTCGCGGCGATATTCAACGTCAGCCCGGTATTATTTTGGGTCAGCGCTTCCGCCTTGCGAATACGTTCTTGTAAGCGGGCATTAAACCGGCCGGTATCACCAATAATACGTAAGCGCACGTTGTGTCTGTGCAGGCTTTTCACTTCGCTGTCGAGCGCCCAGACAAACAGTTCCATCAGCGCGCTGACTTCCTGCTCTGGTCGATTCCAGTTTTCACTGCTGAAGGCGTAAAGCGTTAACGCTTCAATCCCGTTATTTGCCGCAAAAGAGACGGCACGACGCACCGATTTCGCCCCGGCTTTGTGACCGAAGGCTC
This sequence comes from Pantoea sp. sgz302252, assembly GCF_047713085.1. Classification (NCBI taxonomy): domain Bacteria; kingdom Pseudomonadati; phylum Pseudomonadota; class Gammaproteobacteria; order Enterobacterales; family Erwiniaceae; genus Pantoea; species Pantoea sp. sgz302252. The sequence continues at coordinate 67,559 of NZ_JBLFJW010000022.1, read as the reverse complement.
GGATCTTGCCTTGTCTCTTCGCCCAGCGACCGTTGCCGTCCATGATAATGGCCACATGATGACAGCCGTGGGCGGGCAGGTTTTCGCTGATTGATTGATTAGCAGACAACATAACGCGTTATTAGTCCATGCAAAGGAATTAGCAGTACCGGAATACAGACGCTCAGCGCAAAAAAGCCGTGCTAAACCACGGCTCAGCCGATAACGCTTTGTCGTTACAGCGTATACGGTGGCGCAGACTATAACACTGAAGCCCAGCGCTAACAAATGTAGCCGCACCCGATGGACGGATAATCATCAGCTTGCAAGGCGCGTCACCTGCTGGTTTGCCGCATTTCTGGCTTGCAAATCGACTTCCAGGACGTCATCCACACTCTGCGGCTCACGTAGCGTTAAGCCATCAAGCACTGCCCGGTTAACGACGGCAATATCCGTGAAACGGATACGGGATGCCAGAAATGCTTCAACGCTGACTTCATTCGCTGCGTTTAACGCCGTGGTCGCGGCCTGACCCTGATCCGAGGCATCCATTGCCAGCTTCAGGCAGGGATAACGCTCATAATCTGGCTGCGCAAAGGACAGATCGCTCAACGCCCAGAAGTCGAGAGGCTTCACGCCTGATTCGACGCGATTTGGCCACGCCATGGTATGCGCAATGGGCGTACGCATGTCCGGTTCGCCCAGTTGCGCCAGCACGCTGCCGTCCAGATAACGCACCATTGAGTGGATAACCGACTGCGGATGAATGATCACTTCCATTTGCTGCACCGAGGCATTAAACAGCCAGCGCGCTTCAATGTATTCCAGACCTTTGTTCATCATGGTGGCGGAGTCGACAGAGATTTTACGTCCCATCGACCAGTTCGGATGACGACAGGCCTGATCCGGCGTCATATCACGCAGTTCAGACAATGGCGTTTCTCTAAACGGGCCACCAGACCCGGTAAGCAGAATCGACGAAACGCCATTCTGCCCAAGGTCAGCGTAACCCAGCTGATGTTGGATTGTTTCCGGTAAACTCTGAAAAATCGCATTATGTTCGCTGTCGACCGGTAACAGCCGCGCCCCACTCTCTTTCACCGCATCCATAAACAGACGTCCGCAGGTGACGAGCGACTCTTTGTTAGCCAGCAGAATGGTTTTTCCAGCGCGGATAGCCGCCAGCGTCGGCATCAACCCTGCCGCGCCGACAATCGCCGCCATCACCTGATCGACATCATCAAGCGCGGCTACGTCACAGGCGGCCTGTTGTCCACTCAGCACTTCCGTCTGGCTTCCGTGCTGGCGTAACGCCACAACCAGGGCCGCCGCGCTTTGCGCATCGTCCATCACCGCATACTGCGGAGTGAACTCCAGGCACTGCTCGACCATGCGTTCCACATTTTTACCCGCCACCAGCGCAGTGACAGAAAAAAGATCGCGATTATGGCGCACCACGTCCAGCGTGCTGCAGCCGATAGAGCCCGTCGAGCCCAGAACGGTTAAATGCTTCATGAAAAATCCGAAAGAGAATGTCTGGAAAGCAAAACGCCGCCAGCAAAACCGAAGGTTTCCTGAACGGCGTTCATCAGATAACGTCAGAAATCAGAACTGCATCAGTTCCGCTTCTTTGTCTGCCAGCGCCGCGTCCACTTTCTTGATGGCCGCGTCGGTCAGCTTCTGTACGTCGTCCTGAGAACGACGATCGTCATCTTCACTGATCTCTTTCTCTTTCAGCAGCGCTTTCACTTTATCGTTGGCGTCACGACGAACGTTACGCACAGCAACACGCGCCTGCTCAGCTTCACCGCGAACGATCTTGGTCAGATCCTTACGGCGTTCTTCAGTCAGCGCTGGCAGTGGAACACGGATGTCCGCGCCCGCAGAGCTTGGGTTCAGGCCCAGATCAGAGGCCATGATCGCTTTCTCAACAGCCGGGCTCATAGAGCGATCGAACACGTTGATTTTCAGGGTACGGGAATCTTCTACAGTCACGCTTGCCAGCTGACGCAGCGGAGTTGGCGTGCCGTAGTACTCGACAATGATGCCGTCCAGCAGGCTTGGCGAAGCGCGACCAGTACGGATTTTGCTGATCTGGGTTTTGAATGACTCAACGCACTTGTCCATGCGTACTTCAGCATCTTTTCTGATATCGTTAATCACGTTACGAATCCTTGAAATCTTGTCTCAGGCTGACCATACAGCACGCCCGCCAGGTTGCGAGTGTGCTAAGTATAGCCCGTATAATTCTTGCCGCCGAAAGGGCAGCGAGGTAAGCATCGCAATGATAAAGCGGAATCTTACCCTTATTTATACACAAAATCATTCACGTTGGATCAAGGCGGCCACTGAGCGAATCCCCAGGAGCTTACTTGAGTAAGTGACTGGGGTTCGGGAAGGCAGCCAACGCAGAGCCAGCGTGAAGGATGAAGTGTATAACTGACGGAAATTATTCCGTAATCAGGGTGCCTTCTTTCTCACCCATCACCACACGACGCAGCGCACCCGCTTTGTTCATATTGAACACGCGAATCGGCAGTTTGTGGTCACGAGCCAGCGTAAACGCAGCCAAATCCATTACTTTCAGTTCTTTATCGAGCACTTCTGCATAGGTCAGCTGATCGTACATGGTGGCAGCAGGATCTTTGGCTGGATCGGCAGTAAACACGCCATCCACCTTGGTCGCTTTCAGCACTACGTCGGCTTCAATTTCAATACCGCGCAGGCAAGCTGCAGAATCGGTCGTGAAGAAAGGATTGCCGGTACCTGCAGAAAGGATAACCACGCGGTTATTGCGCAGCAGGCTGATAGCTTCCGCCCAGCTGTAGTTATCGCACACGCCATTGAGAGGAATAGCGGACATCAGGCGGGCGTTCACATAGGCGCGGTGGAGCGCATCGCGCATCGCCAGGCCGTTCATGACTGTTGCCAGCATGCCCATGTGGTCGCCCACAACGCGGTTCATACCCGCTTTTGCCAGACCCGCACCACGGAAAAGGTTACCACCACCAATCACCACGCCAACCTGGATACCCAGTTCGACCAGTTCTTTAATTTCCTGCGCCATACGATCGAGAATGCTGGCATCGATACCGAAGCCTTCAGTTCCCTGCAGGGCTTCGCCACTCAGTTTCAGCAGAATACGTTTGTAGACGGGTTTTGCATTGGTAGCCATATTTCTTTCCTGGGACTGTCAACGTTTGAGATGAGTTATTTCCAGCGATTATGCCATCGCTAACCAGTGCAAGCCTATCGGAGCCTGACTGATTTTCACAAGATGGGAGCAAAAAGAAGCCGCCCTCAGGCGGCTCCTTTTTCATCATTAAGACTGCTTGGACATGGCAGCAACTTCTGCTGCGAAGTCAGTCTCAACTTTCTGGATGCCTTCGCCCACTTCGAAGCGGATGAAGTTAGTTACGGTCGCGTTGTGCTCTTTCAGGAACTGACCCACCGTTTTGCTTGGTTCCATCACGAAAGGCTGGCCGGTCAGAGAAACTTCGCCGGTGAATTTCTTCATGCGGCCTTCAACCATTTTCTCTGCGATTTCTTTTGGCTTACCGGACTGCATCGCGATGTCCAGCTGAACCTGGTATTCTTTCTCTACCACTTCAGCAGACACGTCTTCTGGGTTAACGAATTCTGGCTTGCTCGCTGCAACGTGCATGGCAACCTGCTTAACCAGTTCTTCGTTCGCACCCGTTGCTGCAACCAGAACACCGATACGAGCACCGTGCAGGTAGCTACCCAGAACATCGCCTTCCAGGGAAGCAACACGACGGATGTTGATGTTCTCACCGATTTTAGCCACCAGGGCAACACGCTCTTCTTCGAACTGTGCTTTCAGAACTTCAACATCAGTGATTTTGCCTGCGACTGCTGCATCCAGAACTTTGTTAGCAAATGCCTGGAAACCGCCGTCTTTAGCAACGAAGTCAGTCTGGCAGTTAACTTCCAGAATGATACCGTAGTTGCCTTCGATCTTAGTGATGATCACGCCGTCAGCAGCAACGTTGCCTGCTTTCTTAGCGGCTTTGATCGCACCAGATTTACGCATGTTTTCGATTGCCAGCTCGATGTCGCCGTTAGCTTCAGTCAGGGCTTTTTTGCAATCCATCATGCCTGCGCCAGTACGTTCACGCAGCTCTTTTACCAGGGAAGCGGTAATTTCGGCCATTCTAAAATCCTCGGAAATGTGAACCGCCCGGCAGAGGGCCAAACGGTTATAAAAGTGAAAAAGGGGCCGCTAAGAGGGCCCCTATCCATACTCGGTACTAATAAGGGCTTAAACCTTATTATTCAGCTTCTACGAAGCTTTCTTCCGCCTGAGAAGCCAAATCCTGAGAACGGCCTTCACGAACGGTCTGAGCAACGGCATTCAGGTACAGGGTCACAGCACGGATTGCATCGTCGTTACCAGGGATAACGAAGTCAACACCATCTGGATCAGAGTTGGTATCAACGATAGAGAATACCGGGATACCCAGGTTATTCGCTTCTTTGATAGCAATGTGCTCGTGGTCAGCATCGATAACGAACAGTGCGTCCGGCAGGCCGCCCATGTCTTTGATACCGCCCAGGCTGTTTTCCAGTTTCTCAAGCTCACGAGTACGCATCAGCGCTTCTTTCTTGGTCAGCTTGTCGAAGGTGCCGTCCTGAGACTGAGTTTCCAGGTCTTTCAGACGTTTGATGGACTGACGAACGGTTTTCCAGTTAGTCAGCATACCGCCCAACCAGCGATGGTTCACGAAGAACTGGTCGCAGTTCAGAGCAGCGTCTTTTACCGCTTCGCTTGCCGCGCGCTTGGTACCAACGAAAAGGATTTTACCTTTGCGAGAAGAGATCTTGTTCAGTTCAGCCAGAGCTTCGTTGAACATTGGTACAGTTTTCTCAAGGTTGATGATGTGAACTTTGTTACGCGCGCCGAAGATGAATGGCTTCATTTTCGGGTTCCAGTAACGGGTCTGGTGACCAAAGTGAACACCGGCCTTGAGCATATCGCGCATGGAAACAGTTGCCATGTTTAAAACCTCTATATAAAAGTTGGGGTTATGCCTCCACGTATCCCATACAACCGACCCCGAAGGGCACCCCGGCGTATGTGCCGATACGTGTGTGTTATTTACACAAAGTGAGATTTGTCGCTGCCAGTTCCGACTTGCAACACAAAACGGAAATGGAAGTTCGGCGCGCTTTATACCATAAAACGCAGAGAGAAACCAACAGTTGTTGGCGCTGAATGCTGTTAATGATTCTCAATTTGGCAGTCGATGGCAGCGGCTGTTACCATTGTCAGCACTTAACACCCGTATTGCCGAAAAAATCGGCTCCGATGGACAGAATTCATGGCGATCTCTATTAAAACCCCTGAAGAAATTGAAAAAATGCGCGTCGCTGGCCGTCTGGCCGCCGAAGTGCTTGAAATGATTGAAGAGCACGTCAAACCTGGCGTCAGCACTGGCGAGCTTGACCGTATCTGTAACGAGTATATCGTCAACAAGCAGCAGGCCGTTTCGGCTTGCCTGGGCTATCACGGTTTCCCAAAATCCGTCTGTATCTCTATTAACGAAGTGGTCTGCCACGGGATCCCGGATGACGAAAAACGGCTGAAAGAAGGCGATATCGTCAACATCGACGTGACCGTGATTAAAGATGAATACCACGGCGACACCTCGAAGATGTTTATCGTTGGCAAACCGACAATTTTGGGCGAGCGTCTGTGCCGCGTGACTCAGGAAAGCCTGTATCTGGCGTTGCGTATGGTCAAACCTGGCATTCGTCTGCGTACCCTTGGTGCGGCGATTCAGAAATTCGCGGAAGCTGAAGGTTTTTCTGTGGTACGTGAATATTGTGGTCACGGCATTGGCCGTGTGTTCCATGAAGAGCCGCAGGTTCTGCACTATGATGCCGATGACGGCGGCGTGGTGCTGCAAGCCGGGATGACGTTCACCATCGAGCCGATGGTCAACTCTGGCGACTACCGCATCCGTACCATGAAAGACGGCTGGACGGTGAAAACCAAAGACAGAAGCTTGTCTGCACAGTATGAGCATACTATTGTGGTGACAGATAACGGCTGCGAAATTCTGACGCTAAGAAAGGATGACACCATCCCGGCGATAATCTCGCACAACGAATGACTTCATGCCCGGTGGCGCTACGCTGACCGGGCCTACGGTTCCATCCTGTAGGCCCGTGCAAACGCAGTGCCGCCGGGCGATTATCGCAGGATGCATTCAGTCATCACATATAGCCGGCGCAAGCCGGCTTTTTGTTGATAGGTAATCGTTTTTTCTTATGGGTGGCGCGATGAGCAATTCCTTACCTGACACAGCCTTACCTGTTCTGCCAACTCAGCCGGCTTATCCGGTGAGTTGGGAAGCCTCAGAGCTGAACTGCGCCAGTATCAAAGCGCATCTCGACAAGTTTCAGCAGTGGCTGGGCGAAGCCTTTGACAGCGGTGTTTCGGCAGAAGACCTGATGACCGCCCGCACGGAATTTATCGATCAGATGCTTCAACGTCTGTGGCTGCACTACGGCTTTGGCGACGTCGAAGACGCAGCGCTGGTAGCGGTTGGCGGCTACGGTCGCGGCGAATTGCATCCTCTGTCTGACATCGACCTGTTGATCCTGAGTCGCAAAAAGCTGCCCGACGAACTGGCACAGAAAATCGGCGAGTTACTCACGCTGTTGTGGGACGTCAAACTTGAAGTCGGTCATAGCGTGCGCACGCTGGAAGAGTGTCTTCTCGAAGGCCTTTCAGATTTAACCGTCGCCACGAACCTGATCGAATCGCGCCTGCTGATTGGCGACGTTGCCCTGTTCCTCGAATTGCAAAAACACATTTTCAGTGAAGGTTTCTGGCCCTCAGAAAAATTCTTCGCCGCCAAGGTAGAAGAGCAAAACGAACGCCACCAGCGCTATCACGGCACCAGCTATAACCTCGAACCGGATATTAAAAGCAGCCCAGGAGGATTGCGCGACATTCACACCCTGCAATGGGTCGCTCGTCGTCATTTCGGTGCCACCTCGCTGGATGAAATGGTGGGCTTTGGCTTTTTGACGGAAGCAGAACGCAACGAGCTGAACGAGTGTCTGCACCTGCTGTGGCGCATCCGCTTTGCGCTACATCTGGAAATTAACCGCTACGACAACCGTCTGCTGTTCGACCGTCAGCTCAATGTGGCCCAGCGCCTGAACTACAGCGGCGAAGGCAATGAGCCGGTTGAGCAGATGATGAAGGATTTTTACCGCGTCACGCGTCGGGTGGGCGAGCTAAACCAGATGCTGTTGCAGCTGTTTGATGAAGCTATTCTGGCGCTGACAGCAGATGAAAAACCGCGTCCCATTGACGACGATTTCCAGCTTCGCGGCACGCTCATCGACCTGCGAGACGACTCACTGTTTATGCGCGAACCGCAGGCCATTCTGCGCATGTTCCACATCATGGTGCGTAACAGCAGCATTACGGGCATTTACTCCACCACGCTGCGCCATTTGCGCCATGCGCGTCGCCATCTCAGCCAACCGCTTTGCTATATCCCGGAAGCGAGAGAACTGTTTCTGAGCATGTTGCGCCATCAAGGCGCGGTCAGTCGCGGCTTGCTCCCCATGCACCGCCACAGCGTGCTGTGGGCTTATATGCCGCAGTGGTCGCATATCGTCGGCCAGATGCAATTCGACTTGTTCCACGCTTATACCGTGGATGAGCACACCATTCGGGTGCTGCTGAAGCTTGAAAGTTTCGCCAAAGAAGAGACGCGCTCGCGCCACCCGTTGTGCGTCGAACTGTGGCCGCGGCTGAATCATCCTGAACTGATTCTGATTGCCGCCCTGTTCCACGATATCGCCAAAGGCCGCGGCGGCGACCACTCCATTCTTGGCGCACAGGACATCCTGAAATTCGCTGAACTGCACGGTCTGAACTCCCGTGAAACGCAGCTGGTTGCCTGGCTGGTGCGCCACCATCTGTTGATGTCCGTGACGGCACAGCGGCGTGATATTCAGGACCCGGAAGTCATCAAACAGTTCGCCGAAGAAGTGCAAACGGAAAACCGCCTGCGCTATTTGGTGTGTCTGACCGTCGCCGATATCTGCGCGACCAACGAAACGTTGTGGAACAGCTGGAAGCAAAGCCTGTTGCGTGAGCTTTATTTCGCCACTGAAAAACAGCTGCGCCGTGGCATGCAAAGCACACCGGATATGCGCGAGCGTGTCCGTCACCATCAGCTTCAGGCACTGGCGCTGCTGCGGATGGACAATATCGATGAAGAAGCGCTACATCAGATTTGGGCGCGCTGCCGGGCGAACTACTTCGTGCGCCACACGCCAAATCAGCTGGCGTGGCATGCCCGTCATCTTCTGAAGCACGAGCTGAAGAAGCCGATGATCCTGCTCAGCCCGCAAGCAACACGTGGCGGCACGGAAATTTTCATCTGGAGTCCGGATCGTCCTTACCTGTTCGCGGCCGTCTGTGCGGAACTCGACAGGCGCAACCTCAGCGTTCATGACGCGCAAATCTTCACCACGCGAGACGGCATGGCGATGGACACCTTTATTGTGCTGGAGCCAGACGGCAGCCCACTGTCCAACGACAGACACGAAGCCATTCGTCAGGGGCTTGAGCAGGCAATTTCTCAGCGTTCATGGCAGCCCCCTGCCCCACGTCGTCAGCCAGCAAAACTTCGTCACTTTACTGTCGATACCGAAGTGAATTTCCTGCCGACGCACACGGACAGAAAATCCTTCCTCGAACTGATTGCGCTCGATCAGCCAGGACTTTTAGCTCGGGTAGGCCAGGTGTTCGCTGACCTCGGTATTTCGCTCCACGGGGCAAGAATTACGACAATTGGTGAACGAGTAGAAGATTTATTTATAATCGCGACAGCCGACCGGCGTGCGCTTAATAATGAGCTGCAGCTGGAAGTGCAACAGCGGTTGACAGCGGCCCTCAATCCAAACGATAAAGGGTAGTGTGTTTTTTTTAATGGAAAGAGTTTAACAATGCAGCAGTTACAGAACGTTATTGAGACCGCTTTTGAGCGCCGCGCCGACATCACTCCGGCGAATGTGGATACCGTGACCCGTGAAGCGGTAAATCAGGTTATTGCCCTGCTGGATTCCGGCGCTCTGCGCGTTGCAGAGAAGATTGATGGCCAGTGGGTGACTCATCAGTGGCTGAAGAAAGCGGTACTGCTCTCTTTCCGTATCAACGATAACCAGGTTATCGACGGCGCGGAAAGCCGCTACTTCGATAAAGTGCCGATGAAATTCGCGGACTACGACGAAGCTCGCTTCCAGAAAGAAGGCTTCCGTGTCGTGCCTCCAGCCGCGGTTCGTCAGGGCGCATATATCGCCCGTAACACCGTTCTGATGCCCTCTTATGTGAACATTGGTGCTTACGTTGACGAAGGTTCGATGGTGGACACCTGGGCGACCGTAGGGTCCTGCGCGCAGATCGGTAAAAACGTTCACCTCTCCGGTGGCGTGGGCATCGGCGGCGTACTTGAGCCACTGCAGGCAAACCCAACCATCATCGAAGATAACTGCTTCATTGGCGCGCGTTCCGAAGTGGTGGAAGGCGTTATCGTTGAAGAGGGTTCCGTTATCTCCATGGGCGTATACATCGGCCAGAGCACCAAAATCTACGATCGTGAAACCGGCGAAGTGTTCTACGGTCGCGTCCCTGCGGGTTCCGTGGTGGTTTCCGGCAACCTGCCGTCCAAAGACGGTAAATACAGCCTGTACTGTGCGGTTATCGTTAAGAAAGTGGACGCCAAAACCCGCGGTAAAGTGGGCATCAACGAACTGCTCCGCACCATCGATTAATCAGCTATAACGAAAAGCGGGGGCCACCCCGCTTTTTTTATCTCTGCCGCTGGCGAAAATAGATTTTTTCGTTAATTATTCAAAGGTTATGTTTAATCCAAGGATACCGCTATGTACGACAATCTGAAAAGTTTGGGCATTACCAATCCTGATGAAATCGATCGTTACAGCCTCCGGCAGGAAGCCAACAACGATATCCTGAAAATCTATTTTCATAAGGATAAGGGCGAGTTTTTCGCGAAGAGCGTGAAGTTTAAATACCCGCGCCAACGTAAAACCGTGGTGGCCGACGGTGTGGGCCAGGGCTACAAAGAAGTGCAGGAAATCAGCCCTAATCTGCGCTACGTGATCGACGAACTGGATCAACTGTGCAAACGCGACCGTACCGAGGTGGATCTGAAGCGCAAGATCCTCGACGATCTGCGTCATCTGGAAAGCGTGGTCGCCAACAAGATCAGCGAGATTGAATCCGATCTGGAAAAACTGACCCGCAATAAATAACGCACTGTCAGTTCAGCACTAGTGAGGCCGGGTCATTCCCGGCTTTTTTACATCCCAAGGCGGCTATACTCCACCTGGCCTACGTCGCACATCGAATTTGTAGGCCTGGCAAGCGTAGCGCCGCCGGGCAATAAAGCATAAAAAAAGCCCCTCTCCACAGGAGAAGGGCTTGTTATCAGCAATTAACGATTACTGCATCAGCAGATAGATAGTGCTGTCGCCACGCTGAATGTTCAGCGCCAGAACAGACGGCTTGCTGTCGAGGATTTTGCGTAAATCCGCAATGTTCTTCACTGGCTGCTGGTTAGCACCGATGATCACATCGCCTTTCTTCAGGCCGATTTGAGCCGCAGATGACCCACCTTTCACGCCATTCACCACGACACCTTTATCAGCGCCTTTATTGCTCATTTCAGCGCCATCAATACCGTTGAAGATGGTATTGGAATCGACCTGAGTCTGGCTGCTCTGCTGCAGTTCCAGCGTCACGTTCACCGGTTTGCCATCACGTACCAGACCCAGCTCTACTTTGCTGCCGACTGGCATGGTGCCAACCTGCGCGCGCAGTGCGGAGAAGCTGCTGATTGGCTTGCCGTTCAGGGACGTAATTACATCACCTGCTTTGATACCGGCTTTCGCCGCAGAAGAGTTTGCCATCACCTGGCTTACGAAAGCGCCACGCTGCGCGTCAACTTTCATCGCTTTCGCCAGATCAGAGCTCAGCTCGGTGCCCATGATGCCCAGCTCGCCGCGTTTCACCTGGCCGTATTTCACCATCTGCTCGGTCAGGCTTTTCACCATGTTACTCGGGATAGCGAAGCCGATACCGATGTTACCGCCGTCTGGTGCGAGGATCGCAGTGTTAATCCCGATCAGCTCACCGTTGAGGTTCACCAGCGCACCGCCCGAGTTACCACGGTTGATGGCGGCATCCGTCTGGATAAAGTTTTCATAGTTTTCCACGTTCAGGCCGCTACGGCCAAGCGCAGAAACGATACCGGAAGTCACGGTTTCACCCAGACCAAACGGGTTACCGATAGCGACGGTATAGTCACCCACACGCAGTGCGTCGGAATCTGCAATCTTAATCGCCGTCAGGTTTTTCGGGTCCTGAATCTGAATCAGCGCGATATCAGAACGCGGATCTTTACCCACCACTTTCGCGTCAAACTTACGTCCGTCGCTCAGGGAAACTTTAATGGTACTGGCGTTGTCGACCACGTGGTTGTTGGTTACCACATAGCCTTTGGCTGCATCAATGATCACGCCGGAGCCCAGCGCCATGAATTTTTCCTGCTGGCTGCCGCCGCCGTTACCGCCAGGAGCACCCTGCCCGCCCTGACAGAACGGTGAGTTCTGGAACGGGGAACCGTCCTGGCAGAATGGCGAGTTGTCGCCAAAGAACTGCTGGAAGTTACGGCCCATTCTTGGGGTATTCACGGTGGTGCTCCCTTCCACGTTGATGCTCACAACGGAAGGCATCACTTTTTCCAGCATCGGCGCCAGGCTTGGCATCTGCTGGGCAGTGTTTGCTGAGGAGGCCGTTTCAGCAGCGCTTGCTGATAATGGGGAAAGGGCCAGACTTAAACTCAGAGCCAGGGCACTCATTGCTAACGTGGTTTTTTTCATGTCTCGTCATCTCAATATGTCAGATAGTGCAAAAATTGCTGTGTACGTGACTGTCAGAGTCGATTTATAGCGCGAAGTTCCGGATTCAAGTTTCGGGGAAAAGTAAAAAATTATTGTCCGTCTTTACAAAACTTTCGCCTTATTCCACCGCCATCAGCCGACGGTATTCATCCCAGGCATAGAGATCGGTCATCCCACTGATATAGTCCTGAATCAGGCGGCACCGATAATAGTACTCCATCAACGGATACTCTGCGGCGTCGCGCGGAATTTTATTGATGGCTTCAACATAGGCCAGTCGGTGACGCGTTGATAGCTTATGGAACAGACGACTTTCAATCGGCAAATGGCGCAAACGTTCTTTATCCACCAGCTCGTTAAAATCACTTAATGATAATTTAAGCAGCGGCTGGTAAATCTCCAGTAAACCACTGATAACTCGATAACCTTGTAATTCAAGCTGCTCCACGTCCGGATGACTGAATACCTCTTTCATCGCCACGCTCTTATATAACTCAAGCAGCTGACTGTAATCACTGTCATCTTCCAGCAGAGCATGGTTAAAATCTCCCGTATATATCTGTGGGAGATTATCAATAAAGCGCTGCGCCGCGTAAGGCACCAGTTTATTCAAGGTATTCACGCGTAAATACATAAAGAACTGGTCTTCCGTGCTGCGGCTCATTGAATTGGATCGAGATTTATCCCAGGCATTTTCGACCACCTGAGAAAACAGCGAACCCTTTTGGTGCGTGCCCCATGCGTCGTAAAGGTGCTGATAAAGTTGCTCCACGCTGAAGATCCGTTTTTCGACCGCATCTTCGAGGTCAGCCACGCAATAAGAGATGTCATCGGCCGCTTCCATAATCCACGTCAATGGATAACGGCTATAAGGTGCCAGATCCAGTTCTTTACGTAACTTCGCAATATAGGCTTCTTCGGCGAAATAATAGCCAGGCTTCTTCATTAAATAGCTGTGGCTTTCCGGTGGCGAACCGCGCCACCAGGCCGGACGGGTGTATTTCAAAATACAGCCCACCTGCGCCCAGGTCAGGTTCATGCGCATCAGCGTGTGGACCAGGCGAATACCCTGCGCATTCCCTTCAAACTGGCAGAGATCCTGACGCACACGGCGACGCAATTCATTGAGCGTATCTTCGCCATCACGCAGCTTCAGCGCGCCAACCAGACAACGGTCTTCGCTTAGCGGTTGGCTGGCGGCATCCGCAGGCCACAACATCTTACGGAACCAGTCATTGATTGCTGCCTCACCGAAATGGCCAAACGGCGGATTGCCGATATCGTGCATCAGGCACGCCATCTCAACGATGCTTTCAAACGGCCCGGTCAGGTCTTCAAGCCCGTAAGCATCAAGCAGCTTTTGTTGCTTAAGGCGGCTCAGCACCTCTTTGGCGATGTAGCGCCCGACCTGTTGAACTTCCATAGAATGGGTCAGACGCGTGCGCACCGCCGCATTGCGTTCCAGCGGAAAGACCTGAGTTTTCTGCTGTAACCGACGAATGGCCGGAGAATTGACGATTCGCCCACGATCGCTTTCGAAAATACGCAGAATTTCATGTTCGGTCGTCGCGTTCTGCGGCGAACGGTAACGACGACGCCAGTTTATTTTGGTGCGAAAATCAATAGTTGCCATAGCCTCTCCCGGTCCGGAAATGCGTGCTCCGTGATAAACTATGCCTTTAAACCCATCACATCGCGAGTAAATCTATGAAAATCGGCATTATTGGTGCAATGGAAGAAGAAGTGACGCTGCTGCGTGACAAAATCCAGAATCGTCAGACCCTTACCGTTGGCGGGAGCGAAATCTACACCGGCCAGTTGAACGGCGCTGACGTTGCGCTGCTGAAATCAGGGATCGGTAAAGTCGCCGCGGCGATGGGTGCCGCACTGCTTCTCGAACGCTGCAAACCGGATGTCATCATCAACACAGGTTCCGCAGGTGGCCTGGCGCCCACGCTGAAAGTGGGCGATATCGTGGTTTCTGATGAAGCACGCTATCACGATGCGGACGTCACCGCGTTTGGCTACGAGTATGGCCAGCTTCCGGGTTGCCCGGCCGGTTTCGCCGCCGATGCAAAACTGGTAGAAGCAGCAGAAAGCTGCATTAAAGAGCTGAATCTGAATGCCGTACGCGGCCTGATTGTCAGCGGTGACGCGTTCATCAATGGCTCCGTCGGCCTGGCAAAAATCCGCCACAACTTCCCTCAGGCCGTTGCCGTTGAGATGGAAGCCACCGCCATTGCGCACGTTTGCCATAACTTCAAGGTGCCTTTCGTGGTCGTTCGCGCTATCTCTGATGTGGCTGATCAGCAGTCTCACCTGAGCTTTGATGAGTTCCTGGCGGTGGCGGCGAAACAGTCCAGCCTGATGGTTGAAACGCTGGTGCAGAAACTGAACCATGCGTAACCCCCTGTTGCAGGGCATTCTTGCCCTGCTACTGACGTTCCCGGCGTGGCTGATAGCCGCGCCGCGAGTCATCACGCTTTCCCCCGCCAATACGGAACTGGCGTTTGCCGCGGGCATTACGCCTGTCGGGGTCAGCAGCTTTTCCGATTACCCACCGCAAGCCAAAGATATTGAGCAGGTTGCCAGCTGGCAGGGCATGAATCTGGAACGCATTGTGGCGCTGAAGCCTGATGTTGTGCTGGCCTGGCGCGGCGGAAATGCAGAACGACAAGTCAATCAACTCAGTTCACTTGGCATCAACGTGATGTGGGTGGATACCAGCAGCATTAAGCACCTTGCCGATGCGCTGGAAAAGTTAGCGGCCTGGAGCCCTGTTCCCGAACAGGCAAAACAGGCGGGGGCAACCCTGCGTAAAGAGTTCGCCGCGCTTAAACAACGCTATGCGCAAACGACAAAAAAAACGGTCTTCCTGCAATTCGGCACTAACCCGCTGTTCACCAGTAATAAAGACTCAATACAGAACGAAGTGATTGAGGCCTGCGGCGGGGAAAACATCTTTGCCAACAGCCGTGTACCCTGGCCTCAGGTGAGCCGGGAACAGGTCATTGCCCGCCAGCCACAAGCGATTATCACCGCAGGCACCGATAAAGAAGTGTCCTCAATAAGACAGTACTGGGGTGATCAGCTCAACATTCCGGTGATTCCGCTCAACAGCGACTGGTTTGAACGCGCCTCCCCGCGTATTATCCTCGCCGCCAAACAACTCTGCACAACGCTTGCGCAGGTCAATTAACGGGAAACACATCAATGCTTGTCTATTGGCTGGATATTGTGGGTACAGCCGTCTTTGCTATCTCCGGCGTCTTGCTGGCCGGAAAACTTCGGATGGACCCTTTTGGCGTCCTCGTCCTGGGTGTAGTCACCGCTGTCGGGGGCGGAACCATTCGTGATATGGCGCTCGCCCACGGGCCGGTATTCTGGGTAAAAGATCCCACCGATTTGGTGGTGGCGATGATCACCAGCATGCTGACGATCCTGCTGGTGCGTCAGCCGCGGCGTTTGCCGAAATGGATCTTACCAGTGCTGGACGCGGTTGGCCTGGCTGTGTTTGTGGGTATCGGGGTCAATAAAGCGTTTATTGCCGGGACAGGCCCGATGGTGGCTATCTGCATGGGCGTGATTACCGGTGTTGGTGGCGGGATTATTCGAGATGTGCTGGCACGTGAAATTCCCATGATCCTGCGTACCGAAATTTACGCCACTGCGTGCATCATCGGCGGCATCGTTCACGCCACCGCCCACTATACCTTCAACGTCTCGCTGGAAAACTCCGCGATGTTCGGCATGTTAGTGACGCTGGTGATAAGGCTGGCGGCAATACGCTGGCACCTTAAGCTGCCTACGTTTGCGCTGGATGAAAGCGGAAGGTAAAAAGCAAAACGGCAACCGAGGTTGCCGTTTGTAGGTCCGGTAAGGCGAAGCCGCCACCGGGCATTCATGCCAAATTAAACGCTAAACGATGACCCACACCCGCAGGTGCTTTTCGCATTCGGGTTGGTCACGATAAAGCGTGAACCTTCCAGCCCTTCGGTGTAATCCACTGACCCCCCCACCAGATACTGCAGGCTCATCGGGTCGACCACCAGGCCAACGCCCTGTTTCTCAATGGTCATGTCACCTTCGTTGATCTGATCGTCAAAGGTGAAACCATACTGGAATCCGCTGCAGCCACCGCCGGTGATAT
Organism: Pantoea sp. sgz302252; assembly: GCF_047713085.1. NCBI lineage: Bacteria > Pseudomonadati > Pseudomonadota > Gammaproteobacteria > Enterobacterales > Erwiniaceae > Pantoea > Pantoea sp. sgz302252. Next base: position 51,454 of record NZ_JBLFJW010000022.1, on the reverse strand, counting down.
AGACGCGCAACTTCAGGTTCGGATTGTCTTCATCCGCGATCAGGTTTTTTACTTTGCTGGCGGCCGCGTCAGTAAACTGCAGGGGCAGCGCTACGTCATCACTCATTATATGCTCCAGTTGATTCTCTATCTGGTCAAAGTCTCACCAGATCTTTTAAGCCATTATCCAATACCCGACTAAATCGTTCAAGTATTCTCCCCGATCGGCGGCTTCTCTTTTTCGGCTTTCTCCGCTTCCTGCTTCGCCAGCGTGCGGGAAAGGATCGTGGAGTAAAGCGGTTTGCCACCCAGGAACTGAGCCAACAGTGTTGCGCCAAGGCAGGTGATAATCATTGGCAAAATGAGCTGATAGTTGTCGGTCATTTCCAGCACCAGCACGATGCCGGTCAACGGCGCACGCACTGAGGCGGCAAAAAGCGCGCCCATTCCCGCAATCGCAAACGTCCCTGCTTCCAGATGATAAGCCGGGAACCAGGCCGAAGCCGCCATGCCATAGGCTGTGCCTAACAGTGTTCCCAGCGCCAGCATGGGGGCGAAAATGCCACCCGGCGCACCGGAAGAGAAACACAGCAGTGTGGTAATGACTCGGGCGATGAAGATAAACATCAACAGGCCGACGGTATAATTTCCAGCGGCTGCAATCGGGATAAGGTTAAAACCACCGCCTGCCGCTTCGGGTTCAATCAGGCCAAGCACGCCGCAGATACCGCCGAGCAGGCCGCCAATCAGCACCCACTTTTTGATATCGCCGCCATGAATGCGCTGGAACAGATCCTGGGTACGGATCACCAGACCATTAAACAGCGGCCCGACGCAGCCAAACACCATGCCCAAAATCAGATACAGCCAAAGCGTGTTGACCGGCGCATCGGCAAGTTTGCCCACTTCGATAACTGCGGTTTCGCCATTAAAGACGCGAAACACCACGCTCGACATGATGACGCCGATGAACACGGCTTTGATGGAAATCAGGTTGTAGCGGAACTGTGGACGCATCTCTTCGAGGATAAAGAGGATGCCTGCCAGTGGTGCGTTAAAAGCGGCAGCCAGACCCGCCGCGGCACCGGTCGCTAGCAGAGTATGACGGGCTTCAGCCGTACGCAGACGGAAAATGTCCAGCACCATGCGCCCGACATTGCCGCCGAGCTGAACCGTTGGCCCTTCACGCCCGAGCACCATGCCTGCACCCAGCGTTCCCATGCCGCCGATAAATTTCACCGGGATAACGCGCCACCAGCGCACAGGACGCAATTCTTCCAGCGCCCCTTCAATTTCAGGAATGCCAGAGCCGCCCGCTTCTGGCGCAAAGCGGCGCACCAGATAATAGCCCGCCATCGCCAGCAGGCCGGAGAAGATAAACGCCAGCGGCCAGACCAGGAACCAGTGATCGGCGACCTGCACCAACGAGCCGATACGTACGTTCTGCACCCAGTTCACGGCCTTCTCAAAAGCCACGCCGATCAGGCCTGCAAGGGTGCCGACCACGGCGGCCATCAGGAGAATGGCTAACGGGGTTTTGTCTCTGTGGACCAGACGACGGACTGCATCTCCGCGACGCAGACGAACGATTTGCTGTGATTCAAAAGAGGGAGATTCTGCTTTCATGCCTTAATCAATTATTGGTAATACAAATGGCAGAGCGCATTGTAACCACCCACGGGCAGCACGTCGCCTAAAAATTCCCTCAATATTGGATTGTTTCAATTGGGCAAAACTTTCATAACGTTCAGGGAATACCTTAGAATAGTCGGCTAACAAGCTTTCTACGAACCAGGAACCTGGCAATGAGTAAATCTGAGAATCTCTACAGCGCTGCGCGCGAACTGATCCCCGGCGGCGTCAATTCGCCAGTCCGTGCTTTTACCGGCGTTGGCGGCACTCCGCTGTTTGTTGAACGTGCAGACGGCGCGTACCTGTACGATGTCGACGGCAAAGCTTACATCGACTATGTCGGTTCCTGGGGCCCGATGGTGTTGGGGCACAACCATCCGTCCATTCGTAATGCGGTGATTGAAGCGGCATCCCGCGGCTTAAGTTTCGGTGCGCCGACTGAAATGGAAGTCAAAATGGCGGAACTGGTGACTGAACTGGTGCCCACCATGGATATGGTGCGCATGGTGAACTCCGGCACCGAAGCCACCATGAGCGCCATTCGTCTGGCTCGCGGCTTCACCGGACGCGACAAAATCATCAAATTCGAAGGGTGCTACCACGGGCACGCCGACTGCCTGCTGGTGAAAGCCGGTTCTGGTGCCCTGACCCTCGGTCAGCCAAACTCTCCGGGCGTTCCGGCAGATTTCGCCAAACATACCCTGACCTGCACCTATAACGATCTGGCCTCTGTTCGCGAAGCGTTCGAGCAATATCCGCAAGAGATTGCCTGCATCATCGTTGAACCGGTCGCGGGCAACATGAACTGCATTCTGCCAGAGCCAGACTTCCTGCCAGGCCTGCGTGCACTGTGCGACGAATTCGGCGCGCTGTTCATCATTGATGAAGTGATGACCGGTTTCCGCGTCGCGCTGGCGGGTGCTCAGGATCACTACAACGTGGTGCCAGACCTGACCTGCCTTGGCAAAATCATCGGCGGCGGTATGCCAGTCGGTGCCTTTGGCGGCCGTCGCGAAGTGATGGATGCGCTGGCACCAACGGGCCCGGTTTATCAGGCTGGTACGCTGTCCGGCAACCCGATTGCCATGGCGGCAGGTTTTGCCTGTCTGACAGAAGTGGCACAGCCCGGCATTCACGAAACCCTGACCAACCTGACCAATCAACTGGCAGACGGCCTGCTGAACGCAGCACGCGAAACCGGCATTCCACTGGTGGTGAATAACGTCGGCGGCATGTTCGGTATTTTCTTCACCGAGGCCAAAACCGTGACCTGCTATCAGGATGTGGTGAAGTGCGACGTGGAACGCTTCAAACGCTTCTTCCATCTGATGCTGGAAGAAGGGGTTTATCTGGCCCCTTCCGCCTTCGAAGCCGGCTTCATGTCCGTGGCGCACAGCAAAGACGATATCAATAAGACTATCGATGCGGCGCGTAAGGTGTTTGCTAAGTTGTAAGCTTGTGCCGGGCGGCGCTGACGCTTGCCCGGCCTACGGTGTTGTAGGCCCGGCAAACGAAGTGCCGCCGGGCATGTTTACCGACTCTGTTTGCGAAGCAGATAAATAAAGTAAGGCGCACCAATAAAGGTCGAGAGCAACCCGGCAGGAATTTGATACGGGAACAGCACCATCCGCCCACACCAGTCCGCGAACACCAGCAGTATTCCCCCGACCAGAGCCGACAAAATCATGTGTGGCAGGGTTCTTCTGAAGCCCATCATTCGCGCAATATGCGGTGCCATCAAACCGATAAAGCTCAGCGGCCCAATGGTCATTGTTGCCGTCGCGGTTAACGCCGCCGCCAGTAACAGCAAAGCAACGCGTGTTGGCGTAAGAGCCATTCCGACAGCCCGCGCCGTGTTTCCACCCAGCGGCAAAATGGTCAGCCAGCGACGGCAGAACGGCGTCAGTGCCAGCAGAACGATCATCACCAACCCGGTACGCACAACCTGATCCCAGGAAGCATTGTAGGTTGAGCCTGAAATCCAGGTCAGGATTTGCGCCATGCGCGGGTCGCCGCTTGCCTGCAGCATCATCAGCAGCATGGTAAAGGCGGTGCTCAGTGCCATCCCCGCCAGCAACATGCGATGCGGTGAGAATCCACCTCGCCCGGCAGCAATCAGAATGATCAACAACGTTGCCGCAGCGCCTAAACTTCCTGCTGGCAGCAGCCAACCAAACGCGTTGCCCGGCACGAAGAACAGCATCAGCACCACACCAAACGCCGCACCGGAAGAAATCCCCAGCACTTCCGGGCTAGCCATCGGGTTACCGGTCAGGCGCTGAATAATGCAGCCTGCCACCGCCAGCATCATGCCTGCAATCAGGGCGGCCAGAATACGCGGAGCTCGCCACTCCATCAGGGAATGCAGTAACTCACCGTAGGCCCAGTGCCAGCCGTGCGCATCGCGTCCGAAAGAGAGTGCAATCACCATGCCCAGCAGTAAGACAACAATGCCCGCCAGCGACCATCCCACTACGCGCTGACGCTCAACATACACCTTGTCACCCGCATCCATTGCCGGGGCGCTGATGCTGCGCAGACGAGGCAGCAGCCACAACAGCAGCGGTGCGCCAATCAAGGCCGTGACGGAGCCGGTAGAGACTTCCATCCACACTTGTGTCAGCCAGAGAATAAGCTGATCTGAAAGCCAGAGGATCAGCGCCCCAATCAGCGGAGCCAGCATCAGGCGTGAAAGCAGCCGACGCGCGCCGAGCATTTTCGCCAGCAGCGGTGCGAACAACCCAATAAACCCAATAATGCCCACGGCGTTAACCAGCAGCGCACTGATGATAATGGCGAGCGTGAGTGCCGCCAGACGAGCCAGAGAAAGCGCTAAGCCGAGGTTACGAGCAACACCGTCGTCCAGCCCCATCAGCGTCAGAGGGCGCAATAACAACAGCGTGAGCATCACGCCGCCGAGCAGTTGCGGCCAAAGCTGTTGCACCACGCTCCAGTCCGTCTGCGTCAGCGTCCCGGTGCTCCACAGGAACATGCTTTGCAGCTGATCGTGATGGAAGATAACCAGCAACTGGTTCACCGCGCCGCAGTACATGCTAACCACCAGCCCGGCTAAAATCAGCGTCACCGGCGAGAGACGTTTGCCCCAGGAGACGCCAAACACCAGCGCCCCCACCACACAAGCCCCAGCCAGCGCAGCAAACTGCGTAGTCATCGCGCCAGGGATCGCCCACAGCGTGGTGATGGTTATGCCAAGTTGAGCACCTGTCGCGACGCCTAGTGTGGTCGGTTCCGCCAGAGGGTTACGCAGCACCTGCTGGAACAAAACACCCACCAGACCAAGCCCCGCGCCAACCAGCAGCGAAATCACCAGACGTGGCAGCAAACTGTAGTGGAACAGCATCTGTTGGATACTGTCGATATTGGGCTGCCAAAGCGCCTCGCCCCACTGCGCACGCGGCAGAGCGACGTTGAAGTTGTGCCAACTCAGCCACGCAGCGGCGATAAACAACAGTAAAAGCAGTGCGGCAGGGAAGCGAGAGATTCGCGACGTCATGTGCGACCTCCCTGGGCATTATCCAGAATGCGCACAAAGTTCATGGTCGACAGCGTCGCGCCATAAAACCAGACGGCAGGCACGCGCTGGAATCGCTGCGCACGCACAAACGGCATCGCCTGCCACAGCGGCGTCGCCATCAGCTTTTGCATTTCAGCGTCATTGCCGTGATCGAAGCAGATAACATCAGCGTCTTTAAAACTCCCCAAACGATCGATGCCTACCACCTGGCTGCCCCAGAAATTCGTTTCCCCCTGCCAGGCATTCACAATCCCGTAGTCATCAAGGATTTGCTGGAAAAGGCAATTCGGCCCGAACGCCAATACATGACGCGCATCGAGCAGCGTAATCATCAGCAATGGACGGCTGCCGCGCTGGGCGAAGTGAGGTTTGTGCTGGGCAATAAACGAATCGAAGTGATTGAGGTGTTCGCGAGCCTGATTTTCCAGCCCCAGGAGATTCCCCATTTCCACTAACGAGTTACGCGCCATTTCCAATGGTCGCTTGCCATCGCTGAAGTTGAACCCTCGTCCAGGGGCGATTCGCGCCAGCTTTTCAGGTGCAGGGCCATAACCGGCGGACCAGAACATATAGGATGGCTTCATTTCGGTCAGCAGTTCAAGATTGGGTTCAGTACGCAACCCCACGTCAATGACTGAAGCTGGAAGGCCCGGCTCATTCACCCACAGGTTGTAATTGGGGATATCGGCAACGCCGTAAGGCGTGACCCCGAGTGCCAGCAGCAGCTCAACGGGCAGCCACTCCAGCGCCACAATACGATGGGGATCAACGGCGGCCGCATGGGCACCTCGCATCTGCCAGAGCAGCGGCGACAGCGCCATGGCCGTCAGAAGGCGTCGACGGCTAATCAGAGTGGGATCATTCATCAATAAACAAAGCTTACCGGGGCAGCGCCCGCCGGATGCGGCAGGATCCCCATCGGAATTCCGTAAATTTGTTCCAGCGTTTCGCCACGCATCAGGGTTTCAGGCGTGCCCTGGGCAATCATTTCCCCGCCGCGCAGCGCCACCAGATAATCGCAGTAACGAGCCGCCATGTTGATGTCATGCAAAACGGCAACCACCGTCAGGCCACGCTGTTGGCTGAGACGATGCACCAGCGCCAGCACATCCACCTGATGGGCAATATCCAGCGCAGAAGTTGGTTCGTCGAGCAGCAGACAACGGCTGTCCTGAGCCACCAGCATCGCAATCCACGCACGCTGACGTTCGCCCCCGGAAAGGCTATCCACCAGGCGATGCGCCAACGGCTTCAGCCCTACCAGCGAAATAGCCTCTTCGACTTTCTCGCGATCGGCAACGCCAAAACGCCCCAGCGCCCCGTGCCACGGGTAACGACCAATCGCCACCAGCTCACGTACTGTCATCCCTTCCGCCTGCGGCAACTGTTGTGGCAGATACGCGACCTTACGCGCGAAGGCTTTGCTGTTCCAGCTTTCAAGCGGCTGCCCGTCCAGCAGAATGTCACCTTCGGACGGCGGCTGATGACGGCCCAGCATTTTCAGCAAAGTGGATTTCCCGGAGCCGTTATGACCAATCAAGCCGGTCACTTTACCCGGGGGAAAGGTGAGCGAAAGCGGGTGCAGCAGCGTACGGCCAGGCACACGAAAGGTGACATCGTTCAGCGCGAACGTGGTATCGGTTTGAGTTGTGGTGTCCTGCATAACGGCCAACGTGTAAAGGCGCGGTAAGCCGCGCCTACAGAGTGAGGGTCTTTCTCACACCTGCGTTGGGCGAGCATACGTTACCAAATTAAAAACAAGGAAAATCACTTTCGTGATTTTCGGCTGATAACCACAAAGAAGGAAAAACCACGCTTTTTCCTTCTTTGTCCACCATTTAAAGGCGCGGAAACCGCGCCTGAATGAAAAGTTAGAAACGGAACGTTGCGGTCGCAACCACCTGACGCTCTGCGCCCCAGAAACAACCGTAGGTATCAAAGCAACTTGCTACATACTCGCGATCAAACAGGTTGTTCACGTTTACAGCAAGGTTCGAACCTGCCATCCCAAAGCGTGCAAGATCATATTTGACCACAGCATCCATTACCGCTGCGCTGCCAACTTTGAAAGTGTTTGCCGGATCACCATAGCTTGAACCAATGAAACGCCCACCCGTTCCCAGAGTCAACCCAGACAGTGCACCTTCATTGAACGTGTAATCCCCCCAGAGCGATGCCATGTTTTTAGGCACCTGGACCGGAGTGTTCCCTTTCAGCGTGGTATCTTTGGTGTATTCTGCATCAGTATAGGTGTAGGACGCTGTCAAGTTGATATTCGCATTAACAGCAGCTTTGGCTTCTAACTCAACACCACGTGAACGCACTTCACCTGCTGGTACCTGATTAAAAGCATTCGTCGGATCAGTCATCAACGTGTCAGATTTGGTTAGCTGATAAACCGCCCCCGTGATAACCACTGGCATGTCTTTTGGAACATATTTAACGCCAGCCTCATATTGCTCACCTTTTGACGGTTTATAAGCTACACGAGGTGTGCTGTAGAGGCTAAACGCATTTGGCTCAAAGGACTGGCTGTAGCTGATATAGGGAGAGATACCATTATCAAAGAGGTAGTTAACACCACCACGCCAGGTAAACTGGTGGTCATTTCTCTCGACATAGCCATTATCACTACGCACGGTTGTCGCTTGTTTGGACCAGTCGTAACGACCGCCCAAAGTCAGCACCCACTTATCCCATTCAGCCTGATCTTGCACATACAACCCAGTCTGCTTACTTTCATTCATCTGGTAAGGCACAGCATTGCCGAAATCAACCGACTCCATTGGCGGTAAATTGTTCAGATCCTGGGAAGGAGCATTTCCAAAGAGCGCGCTAATATCGTTGCGCATACGCATATAGTCGATACCGGTCAACAGGATGTGCTGTACCAGGCCCGTTGCAAACTTGCTTTGCAACTGAGTATCTACGCTGAAATTTTGCAGACGTTCATTGTCAACAACCGTCCCACGCCCCAGATAATGAGCCTGTTGTTCTGGCGTCAATGCCTGACAATACGGGTTATACAAATTCATACTGTTATTACACAGCCCCGTACCGTAAGCACTCTGCTGTGCAACTTTCATTTCAGAGAAACGCAAGTTCTGGCGCACCGTGAAAGTGTCATTGAAGCCATGCTCAAAGCTATATCCAACCATTTTCTGGTTGCGAGAGTAGGTATTATTCGTCGCCCCTTCGTTATAGTTGGTCGGCAGGTGGCCGCCATTTGGCAATGGTTGAACAGTCCCTTCTTTCGGAAGCCAGCCGTAGTAACCCGTTTCCGGTTCATTTTGTAAATAGGACAGGAAAGTAAAGTTTGTTTTATCGTCTGGACGCCATGAGAAAGAAGGTGCGATGGCATAACGTTGCTGCTTGGCATTTTCTTGCTGTTCGTTATTGCTACGGGCTACACCTGTCAAACGATAGGAAAACTCACCGTCATCATCAATAGCATCGCTGAAATCAAAGCCAGTCTGGAAGAGATTATCCGTCCCCATTTTAAACTGAACTTCTTTAAGCGGCTCGGTAGTTGGACGTTTGCTGACCATTGAAATGATACCGCCCGGATTACTCTTACCGTACAAAACGGAAGTTGGGCCACGCATCAACTCAACGCGTTCAAGCATATAAGGATCGATGACGGCGTCATTATAAAAATCGCCCTGCATCTTTAGTCCATCCAGATAGTTATTCTGGTTCAGGCCTACTGATGAGAAGCCACGGATGATAACGAAGTCATAAGTATTTGAGGCACCACGGCTGCTGACTGTAACGCCAGGTGTGTAACCAAGCGCTTCCTTAACAGACTGGAATTGATGCATTTGCATCTCTTCATTGGTCACCACTGAAATAGACTGAGGAGTCTTTTCAATTGGCGTATCGGTCTTGGTCGCCGTGGCAGTGTGTTTCGCCGCGATGGTGGCTGCAGGGCCCCATGCGCTTTCCTGCAAAGCAGCAGGTGCGGCAGTCACAGTGATGGTTTCTTCTTTTGGTTGTTCTGCAGCCTGTACTGAAACAGACATGCCGCTAACCGCTGTGGCTACTACCACTGCGAGTTTACGCAGTAAGGGGTTTCCTGGCTGAGCAGTGTTGAGACGCGCCATTGTGATTCTCTGATGATATTGAGTGAATGATAACGTAAACGAGAATTATTATTATGCCGAAGAATGATAGGCGAAACGCGGAAGGCATGGCAAGCGGAATACATCCCTGGTCGTTTTGAGGGTTTAAAAAATAACCTGATGGTTAATGTGGAGTTATGGGGGCGTTAGAAAAAGATGAGCCGGAGGGGGTGTAGGCCCGGTAAGCAAAGCGCCACCGGGCTTCTCGCCGGGCGGCACTACGTTTGCCCGGCCTACAACTTCTTAGGTGAGGAATGTTGATCAGTTACCGCCGAACATATCCTTAATCCAGCCTGCAACGCCGTCGCTTTTCTCTTGCTGTGGCTGTTGCTGCTGTTGTTGCGGCTGCTGCTGAGGCTGCTGCGGCTGACTTCCCCCCTCAAACGGATTGGTGTTCTGCGGCTGCATAGCCTGGCTCTGCTGACACAACGCATCCGGGTCAGTCGTCCAGACCGGAAGCTCGCGCATTCCACCGCCGCCACAGATGAAGTTGCCGTTGCCATCTACGCCCATATTGGCGATATCTTCCGGCGGCGTCAGATCCAGGGGGATTGGCGACTCGTTCGCAAGATAGCGCTGATAAATGGACATCGCACCGCTGGCCCCGTACAGCCTGGTCGGCTGGTTGTTATCACGTCCTACCCAGGTAATCACCACTTCACGTCCGTCAATCCCGGCAAACCAGGTGTCGACGTTGTTGTTGGTGGTCCCGGTTTTCCCGGCCAGATGCAGGTTCGGATATTTCGCCCCAAGCTGACGGCCAGTGCCGCGTTGAACAACCTGCTGCATCGTCCACAGCGTCATGTATGCAGCCTGAGCAGGCACCGCACGTTCTGCCTGAGCGTAGCTCTGATACAACACTGTCCCGTCTTCTGCGATGACCGAACGCAGCGCGGAAAGCGTTGCCCGGTTACCACCGCTGGCGATGGTCTGGAAAGCCTGTGCTACCTCAATTGGGGTCAGGTTAAGCGCCCCAAGCAGCATCGCAGGAACCGCGTTTAGCTGTTCTTTCGGCGCCCCCAGTTTTTCCCAGGTATCGGTCACAGCTGGCAAGCCAATCGTCATCCCGAGGTTCACCGTTGGCACGTTCATGGAACGGGTCAGCGCATCCACCAGCATCACCTGACCGCTGAAACTCTTGTCGTCGTTCTGCGGAGACCAGGTCTGGCCGTTAGACAGGCGAATCGTGACTGGCGCATCAGCAATCCAGGTGTTCAGACGATAGGTGTTCGGCTGGCTCAGCGCGGTCAGATAGGTCGCGGGTTTTGCCAGAGAACCAATTGAACGACGCGCCTGCATCGCACGGTTATATCCGGCAAACTGCGGCTCTGCGCCACCGACCATCGCACGAACTTCACCCGTGTTGCGGTCGACAATCACCATCGCGGTTTCCAGGTCACTGAGCTTACGCTGTTTCTTCAGCGCGGGAATGCCTTCGGTCGCCGCTTTCTCGGCTGCATCCTGGGCCACAGAGTCGAAGGTGGTGAAGATTTTCACGCCGGAAAGATCTTTCACTTTATCGCCAAGTTTCGCCTGCAGTTCCTGACGAACCATCTGCATAAACGCTGGCTGTGGTGAAATCACGCCACCGCGTGGCTGCACGCCTAACGGACGAGCACTCAGCATGTCGTACAGTTCCTGATCGATGACCTTCTGCTGTTGCAGCAGGCGCAGGACCAGGTTACGACGTTCGAGCGCCAGTTTCGGGTTACGCCATGGGTTGTAAATGGACGCCCCTTTCACCATCCCGACCAGCAACGCCTGCTGATCAAGGCTCAGCTCTTCCACCGGACGGCCGAAGTAGTACAGACTTGCCAGCGGGAAACCGCGAATTTCATTGTCGCCGCTCTGACCGAGGTACACCTCGTTCATGTACAGTTCAAGAATGCGATCTTTGCTGTAACGCGCGTCCATGATCAGCGCCATGTACGCTTCGTTCGCCTTACGCCAGTAAGAACGTTCGCTGGAGAGGAACAGGTTTTTCACCAGCTGCTGCGTGAGGGTACTTGCCCCCTGCACCGTCCGGCCCGCCACCAGGTTCGCTAATACCGCACGTCCCATCGAGTAGAAGCTGATGCCGTCATGCTCGTAGAAATGGCGGTCTTCTGTCGCAATGAGCGTGTCGATCAGCAAGTCCGGGAACCCGCTACGCGGCACGAACAGACGCTGCTCACCGTTCGGGGAGGACATCATGGTTATCAAACGTGGATCGAGACGGAAGAAACCGAACTGGCGGTTGTTATCCATGTTGGTGATCGAATCCAGATGATCGCCATCGAAGGTCAGACGCGCGCGCACCTGCCCTTCTTTGCTGTCCGGGAAATCAAACGGACGGCGGATCATCTCGATGCTGTTCGCCTGCACGGTAAATTCGCCCGGACGGGTCATCGCGGTGACCTGGCGATACTGGGTTGCCGTCAGCAAACGAACCATCTCGTTTTTGCTGACCGGCATATCCGGCTCAAGGCTGACCATACGACCATAGACTGCCGCAGGCAACTGCCAGACTTTACCGTCGATACGGTTACGGATTTTCTGGTCTAAATAGACGCCATAAATGGCGAGCAGCACCGCAAAGACAATACCGATCTTGACCAGCAACCATAGCCAGCGACGTTTGCCCTTCGGTTTTTTACCTTTGCCTTTTCCATTACGCGGCATGGGTTCTTCATCCTCGTCATCATATTCGTACTCATCGTCGTACTCTTCATCCCTGAGACGACGACGGCTAACCTTTTGCTTTGCCGGACGTGCAGGCTTGCCTTTGCGTCCAATCGGCTCGCGGTCATTCCCCGCCATACTTTTTCTCCGCTAAATTCAGGCGTAAGCGCCTGATTCTCTTTTCTTTCACGCTACGGTTAAAGAAGAAATCTCTCAAAAACAGACTGCAAGCCTTACCTTTTGAGGTAAGGCTTTAGTGTTTGCGCCCTCTCGAGGTAAACAGCAAGGCTTGCTTAACGAGCAAGCCTTTAGTGTTTGCTCCCTCTCCCTGTGGGAGAGGGTCGGGGTGAGGGCATCAGGCCGCATCACATCACACTTATCCCCTCACCCTAGCCCTCTCCCCAAAGGGGCGAGGGAACCGTACGGTGCGGGTTTTGACTTTCTCCCTGTGGGAGAGGGCATCAGGCCGCATCAATCCAACCCTTTGCCGGGCGGCACTGCGTTGGCCCGGCCTACAAATGCATTCCCCTTGTTAAGAATACTTTTTCGTCCGCCGGGTCGGTGCGGTGTTCGCCGGATCATCCGGCCAGACATGTTTCGGATAGCGCCCTTTCATCTCTTTTTGCACTTCTCGATAGGCTCCGGCCCAAAACGCGCTCAGGTCACGCGTGATTTGCAGTGGGCGCTGTGCAGGCGAAAGTAGCTCCAGCACCAGCGCGACGCGGCCTTGCGCTATTGTTGGCGTTGCCGCTTCGCCGAACATTTCCTGCATCCGCACGGACAACACCGGCGGGTTCTCGGCATCATAGCGCAGGGCGATCCGGCTTCCGGTCGGCACAGTGTAATGTGCAGGCAGCTCACTATCCAGTCGTTGACGTAGTGACCAGGGTAATAAGTCCTGCAAGGCCTGGCTGACATTCAACGCTTTTAAGGCTTTCAGGGAATGAACGCCCTGCATATGCGGCAGTAGCCAGCTTTCCAGCGTCGCCAGCAAGGCTTCGTCATCAACGGCCGGCCAGCGTTCTTCCGGTAACCAACGGGCAGCGCATTGAATGCGTAAGCGCAGTTGCTCCGCGTCGGGCGTCCAGTTAAGCACACTAAGCCCTTTATCCCGAATGCCATTCAGCATCGCCTGGTGCAGCTCTTCTTCAGAAGGTTTTGCCAGCGGCTGCACTTTCACGGTCAGTTGCCCAATCTGGCTGCGCCGCCAGGCCTTTAGCGTGCCCTGATTTTCGTCCCATTCGATGGTGTCTGATTGGCTCAACAGTGACGGGCAGGCCGCCACAAGAGCCTCAATATCTACCGCAACGGCCTGCAATATCCTCGCATCCGGTGACTGGCTGCCCTGCAACAGCAACGGCGCAATCAGCCATTCATGACGACCCAACGCATCGTCGGCATCTAACATGGCGCCCATGCCGTTCGCCAGTTGGTAGTGTCCTTCCTGACCACGACGGCGAGCAATTCGGTCGGCAAAACCCTGGGCGAGTAAGACTGGAATGCTTGCAGCATCAGGTGATCCAGCGGGATTATTCAGCCGCTGCGCGAGCGTTTTGGCACGCTGCATCCAGTTTGGCTGATTACGCGAGAAGGCGATGCCTAAGTCAGCATTGCCTCCGCGCGGCGGCTCTTCAAGAATTGCCGCGAGCTTTGTGGCTGTCGCAACCTCTTCCGGCGTTTTGGCTGCCACCAGCATCGCCGCCAGACGAGGATCGTTGCCCAGCGCCGCCATCTTTTGTCCACGCGCGGTAAGCTGTTTTCCGTCAAAAGCACCCAGTTGCACCAGTAATTTTCGCGCAGCGGCCAGATTGGCAACAGGCGGCTGATCCAGCCAGCTCAACTGAGCCGGTTCCTGGCAGCCCCACTGCAACAGCTCCAGCGTCAGTCCACAGAGATCGCTTTGTAAAATCTCCGGCTCGCCCTGCACAGCCGCACGTTCAGCCTGCTCTTTGCCTGTCAGATGTAAACATATACCAGGCTCAAGACGCCCTGCGCGACCTGCACGCTGAGTCATGGAGGCCTGACTCACGCGCTGGGTGATTAGACGCGTCAACCCGGTTCTCGCATCGAAACGCGCGACACGTTCCTGAGCACAATCCACAACCAGCCGAATGCCTTCAATGGTCAGGCTCGTTTCGGCGATGTTGGTGGCCAGAACCACTTTTCTCTGCCCTTTTTCCGCGGGCAGAATCGCTTTACGCTGCTCGCTCAACGAGAGCGCGCCGTAGAGCGGACAAAGCACAACATCTGACGAGACGCGCCCTGCAAGCTGTTCCTGCACGCGTTGAATTTCCCCTACTCCGGGTAAAAACAGCAGCAGCGAACCGGATTCTGCACGCAACAGTTCGGCCGTCGCAATCGCGACAGCTTCATCAAAACGTTGATGGGAAGGCAGCGACTGATAGCATCGCTCGACGGGAAACGCCCGGCCTTCAGAAATCACCACCGGGGCATCAGGCAATAAGGTTCGCAGACGTTCATTATCCAGCGTGGCCGACATGATCAGCAGCTTGAGGTCATCACGCAGCCCGGCCTGCACGTCCAGCAGCAAGGCCAGCGCCAAATCGGCCTGCAGGCTACGTTCGTGAAATTCATCGAGGATAACCAGGCCAACGCCCGCCAGTTCCGGATCGCGCTGGATCATGCGCGTGAGTATGCCTTCGGTCACCACCTCCAGACGGGTGTTTTTACCGACACAGGTTTCTGCACGCATACGATAGCCCACAGTTTCACCCGGCTTTTCATTGAGCAGTTCCGCCAGACGCTGGGCAACGTTACGTGCTGCCAGCCGCCGTGGTTCGAGCAGGATAATTTTCCCCTCAATCGCCCCTTGCTGAAGGAGTTGCAACGGCAGCCAGGTGGATTTCCCTGCCCCGGTAGGCGCAGTCAGCAAAACCTGTGAAGCGCGACGAAGCGCCTGAAGCAGTTCAGGAAGGACGGCGGCGACAGGTAATGTGGACACAAAAGACTCCAGGGGTGACTTTAAACGGCTCCGCATTGTAGCATTGCGCTAAATCATTACCGAGCCTTGTTCATGTCAGATTCCCGAAGACTGTTTTTCGCCCTTGAGCTTCCCGGCGAGACGCAGCAGCAGATTATCCAGTGGCGTGCCGACCATTTCCCGGCTGAGGCCGGGCGGCCCATTGCCGCCGCTAATCTGCACCTGACGCTGGCATTTCTGGGCGAGGTAAGCGCTGACAAACAACGTGCGTTAGCGGCGATGGCCGGGAGAATTCGCCAGCCAGGGTTTACGCTGAACCTTGATGATGCCGGACAGTGGCTACGTTCACAGGTGGTGTGGCTCGGCACTCGTCAGCCGCCTCGGGGTTTATTGCAGTTGGCGAATATGCTCCGTTCCCAGGCGGCCCGCAGCGGCTGTTATCAAAGCCCTCAACCGTTTCATCCGCACATCACGCTGCTGCGTAATACCGCGCATGCCGTGCCCATTCCGCCGCCAGGCTTTGGCTGGCAAGTGCCTGTCACGGAGTTTGCACTGTACGCCTCTGAATTTACCCGTGGCCGCACCCGCTATACGCAGCTTGAGCGCTGGACGCTAACCGAATAAGGATACCCATGCAGTTTCTGCCCCCGTTAAAACCCGCCCGCCTGATCCAACGCTATAAACGCTTTTTGGCCGATGTCATTACGCCTGAAGGGGAAGAACTAACGCTGCACTGCGCCAACACTGGCGCAATGACCGGTTGTGCGACGCCGGGAGATACCGTCTGGTATTCCACCTCTGACAGCAAAACGCGCAAATATCCGCATACCTGGGAAATCACCGAGACGCAGACCGGGGCATTTATTTGTGTCAACACGTTACGCGCCAATCAGTTGGTCAAAGAGGCGATTCAGACGGATGCGATTCCGGAGCTTTGTGGCTATAGCGTGTTGAAAAGCGAAGTAAAATACGGTGATGAGCGCAGCCGAATTGATTTTCTGTTACAGGCAGATGATCGCCGTAACTGCTATATTGAAGTGAAATCGGTCACGTTAGCGGAACAAGAGTACGGTTATTTTCCCGATGCGGTGACTGAGCGTGGTCAGAAGCATTTGCGAGAATTAATGAGTGTGGCGGCCTCAGGCGATCGAGCCGTGGTGCTATTTGCGGTTCTTCACTCTGCCATTACCCGTTTTTCACCCGCGCGCCATATCGATGCCAGGTACGCGCAATTATTGAATGAGGCAAAAAACAAGGGGGTTGAAATTCTGGCTTATAAAGCGGAACTTTCTGCCGATACGATGACTCTGAAAGAGCCGTTGCCTGTTGTGTTATCACCGGCCAACGACTGAACAATAAATGTGCTGGTCGCGTGCGCAAATACGCTTTTCTTCACAGCATTGTCAAGTGTAACGTTTAGATAATTGCTATCCGGAAAAGCATCTGCTATTTATAGCGGCCTGATTTTTCCCCCACATGGGGATCGATAGTGCGTGTTAAGGAGAAGCAACATGCAAGAAGGGCAAATCCGTAAAACATCGTCCCTGAGTATTCTCGCCATCGCTGGGGTGGAGCCATACCAGGAGAAGCCGGGTGAAGAGTATATGAACGAAGCCCAGCTGTCTCACTTCAAGCGTATTCTTGAAGCGTGGCGTAACCAACTCAGGGATGAAGTTGATCGTACCGTGACACATATGCAGGATGAAGCTGCCAACTTCCCGGACCCGGTAGACCGTGCCGCACAGGAAGAAGAGTTCAGCCTTGAACTGCGTAACCGTGACCGCGAACGTAAGTTAATCAAAAAGATCGAGAAGACGCTGAAGAAAGTCGAAGACGAAGATTTCGGCTACTGCGAATCCTGCGGAGTGGAAATTGGTATCCGCCGTCTGGAAGCGCGTCCGACGGCCGATCTGTGCATTGACTGCAAGACGCTGGCGGAAATTCGCGAAAAACAGATGGCTGGCTAAGTCATTCGCATCGCATCACCCTCATGGCGGGAGCCCTCTCCCGCCTTGTTCTTTTCTGAGCCTAAGACATGGCAAAATCTGATTATATAGGGCGCTTTGCGCCTTCCCCGTCCGGCGAACTCCATTTTGGCTCATTGATTGCTGCTCTTGGCAGCTACCTGCAAGCGCGAGCCAACTTTGGAACATGGCTGGTTCGCATGGAAGATATTGATCCCCCTCGTGAAGTTCCCGGTGCCGCAGAGACCATTTTGCGTCAGCTGGAACATTACGGCCTGCACTGGGATGGTGATGTGCTTTGGCAATCGCAGCGTCATGAGGTCTATCGTGAGCGGCTCGCATGGCTGAAGGCGCAAGGGCTAAGCTATAACTGTACCTGCACTCGCGCACGTATTCAGAGCGTCGGAGGCACTTACGACGGTCACTGTCGTCAGCTTCATCTCGGCCCTGAAAACGCGGCGGTTCGCTTGCACCAGACGCAGCCAGTTTTGCAGTTTGCAGACAGGCTGCGCGGCACCATAACCACGGACGAGCGTCTGGCACGAGAAGATTTTATTATTCATCGTCGCGACGGCTTATTTGCCTACAATCTGGCCGTGGTGGTCGACGATCATTTTCAGGGCGTGACGGAAATCGTCCGCGGGGCCGATTTAATTGAGCCGACCGTACGGCAAATTTCGCTTTATCGTCATTTTGGCTGGCAGGAACCTGGCTATATTCATTTACCGCTGGCGCTCAATAGCGATGGCAACAAGCTTTCAAAACAGAATCATGCACCTGCGCTTTCCGCCGGTGACCCACGTCCGGAAATTATCCGGGCTTTACAGTTTCTAAATCAGGATAGCGTTAATGACTGGCGGGATCTGGCACTCGAGGATCTGCTGAAAATGGCGGTGGCGAACTGGAAGCTTTTTAATTCGTTAGCCTGAATAATTCGTGTCACAGCCAGACTGCAAGTGAGTGCAGCCAACACCCCTGTGGCTCGAAGTCTCCAGGCTAACGGAAATCCAGCATTCTCAAATGGTCTCTGCTGAGCTATGATTAGCCGCAATTTTTTGTCCATACTCTACTTGACGACTGACACGATAACCGAGGTGTAACATTTTTACCCGAGTCGCTAATTTTTGCCGTAAGGTGCTAACCCGTGAAGAAACCGGGGCTGAAACCGTCGACGCAAAACCAGAAATGACGGTCATCCCGCGTGAGCAGCACGCTATTTCTCGCAAAGATATCAGTGAAAATGCCCTCAAGGTGCTCTACCGTCTGAACAAAGCGGGCTACGAGGCTTATCTCGTGGGCGGCGGTGTCCGCGACCTGCTGCTTGGCAAAAAACCGAAAGATTTTGACGTGACCACCAGCGCCACGCCGGAACAGGTGCGTAAATTGTTCCGTAACTGCCGCCTGGTCGGTCGCCGTTTCCGTCTGGCCCATGTCATGTTTGGCCCGGAAATCATCGAGGTCGCCACTTTCCGTGGTCATCACGATGGCTCACCGGACGATCGCGCCACTTCTCAGCGCGGCCAAAACGGCATGCTGCTGCGCGATAATATCTTCGGCAATATCGAAGAAGATGCTCAGCGTCGCGATTTCACCATCAACAGTCTCTATTACAGCGTGGCTGATTTCACCGTACGTGATTACGTCGGCGGCATGCGCGATTTAGACGACGGCGTGATTCGCCTGATTGGTAATCCGGAAACCCGCTACCGCGAAGATCCGGTGCGGATGCTGCGCGCCGTGCGTTTCGCCGCCAAGCTGAACATGAACATCAGCCAGGATACTGCCGAGCCGATTCCGCGCCTGGCCACGCTGATTAACGACGTGCCACCGGCGCGTTTGTTTGAAGAATCGCTGAAACTGCTGCAGGCCGGTTATGGGTTTGAAACCTATCAACTGCTGCGCGAATACAGCCTGTTCCAGCCACTGTTCCCGACCATCACCCGCTATTTCACTGAAAACGGTGATAGCCCGATGGAACGCATCCTCAGCCAGGTGCTGCGTAATACCGATAACCGCATCCATAACGATATGCGCGTGAACCCGGCGTTCCTGTTTGCCGCCATGTTCTGGTATCCGCTGCTGGAAACGGCTCAGCGCATTGCGCAGGAAAGTGGTCTGGCTTATTACGACGCTTTCGCGCTGGCGATGAACGACGTGCTGGATGAAGCCTGCCGTTCACTGGCTATCCCAAAACGTATTACCACGCTGGTGCGTGACATCTGGCAACTGCAGTTGCGCATGTCTCGCCGTCAGGGCAAACGCGCCTGGAAGTTAATGGAGCATCCAAAATTCCGTGCGGCGTACGATCTGCTGGCTCTGCGTGCAGAAGCCGAAGGCAACCGCGAACTGCAAAGTCTGGCGCAGTGGTGGGGTGAATTCCAGGTGGCTGCTCCGCCAGCCCAAAAAGACATGCTGAACGGTCTGGATGAAGAGCCTGCTGCTCGTCGTCGCCACCGCCGTCCTCGCAAACGCACCCCGCGTTCAGGCAGCAGCGCGTGACACGCGTTTACATCGCCGTCGGCAGCAATCTGGCATCACCGCTCGATCAGGTGAATGCGGCGATTGCTGCGCTCGGCGAGATCCCACAGAGCCGCATTGTGGCGGTCTCTTCGTTCTACCGCACGCCACCGCTTGGTCCGCAGGATCAACCTGACTACCTCAATGCCGCGGTTGAACTCGAAACCGGGCTTCAGCCTGAAGCACTGCTGGATAACACCCAGCGCATTGAATTACAGCAAGGCCGTGTTCGTAAAGCTGAACGCTGGGGGCCACGCACGCTGGATCTCGACATCATGCTGTTCGGCGATGAAGTCATTAACACCGAGCGCCTGACGGTTCCCCATTACGACATGCATAACCGTGGCTTTATGCTGTGGCCGCTGGCGGAAATCGCCCCCGATCTCCATTTCCCCAACGGCACATCATTGTCCTCACTGCTGCAAGCGCTTAACAGCACAAAACCTGCACACTGGTAAACGGTAAAACGATTGCCCGCCGGGGCCTGCCTGATACAATGCCGTTAGATTCGGCTTTCGTTATCAGGAAACGCTATGAAACCCACCACCATTTCCCTGCTGCAGAAATGCAAACAGGAAAAGAAACGCTTTGCCACCATCACCGCTTACGACTTCAGCTTCGCGAAACTGTTCGCCGACGCCGGCATTAACGTCATGCTGGTCGGTGACTCGTTGGGCATGACGGTTCAGGGGCATGACTCCACGCTGCCCGTGACGGTAGAAGATATCGCTTATCACACCCGCGCGGTTCGCCGTGGTGCGCCAAACTGCCTGCTGCTCTCAGACCTGCCGTTTATGGCGTACGCCACTCCTGAGCAGGCTTTTGAGAACTCCGCCGTTGTCATGCGTGCTGGCGCGAACATGGTCAAGCTGGAAGGCGGTGCGTGGCTTGCGCCAACGGTAAAAATGCTAACCGAGCGCGCAGTACCGGTATGCGGGCATTTAGGCCTGACGCCGCAGTCCGTCAATATCTTCGGCGGTTATAAAGTGCAGGGGCGTGGCGATGCCGCGCAGACGCTGTTTGATGATGCGCTGGCACTGGAAGCCGCAGGCGCGCAGCTGCTGGTGCTGGAATGCGTGCCAGTGGAACTGGCAAAACGCATAACCGAAGCCCTGACCATTCCGGTGATCGGCATTGGTGCCGGCAACGTCACCGACGGCCAGATTCTGGTGATGCATGATGCTTTCGGCATTACCGGCGGACATATCCCTAAATTTGCTAAAAATTTCCTGACCGAATCGGGCGACATGCGCGCTGCCGTGCGGCAGTATATTGACGAGGTCGAGTCCGGGGCTTATCCGGGCGAAGAACACAGTTTCCATTAAGGAGTTTGTTGTGTTGATTATCGAAACCCTGCCGCTGTTGCGTCAGCATATCCGCCGTTTACGTCAGGAAGGCAAACGCATCGCGCTGGTGCCGACCATGGGCAACCTGCACGACGGTCACATGAAACTGGTTGATGAAGCCAAAGCCGCCGCCGATGTGGTGGTGGTCAGTATTTTCGTCAACCCGATGCAGTTTGACCGTGCCGACGATTTAGCGCGCTACCCGCGTACCCTGCAGGAAGATAGCGAGAAGCTGAACAAACGCAAAGTGGATTTCGTTTTTGCCCCTGCGCCTGCGGACATTTACCCGCAAGGCATGGACACTCAGACGTTTGTCGATGTACCGGGCATTTCTACCATGCTTGAAGGCGCCAGCCGCCCAGGCCATTTCCGCGGCGTGTCCACCATCGTCAGCAAGCTGTTCAATCTTGTTCAGCCGGATGTCGCCTGTTTTGGCGAGAAAGATTTCCAGCAGCTAGCGCTGATCCGCAAGATGGTAGCGGATATGGGCTATGACATTGATATCGTTGGCGTACCAACGGTTCGTGCCAAAGACGGGCTGGCGCTGAGTTCCCGTAACGGTTATCTCACCAGCGACCAGCGCAAAATCGCGCCGGGCTTAAGCAAAGTGATGAATGCCATTGCTAAAAAACTTCAGGCGGGCGAGCGTGACGAGCAAGAGATGATTGCGCTGGCGGAGCAAGAACTGAACGACAAAGGCTTCCGTGCCGACGACATTCAGATTCGTGATGCCGACACCCTGCTGGAGCTGTCTGAGACCAGCAAACGCGCGGTTATTCTGATGGCGGCCTGGCTGGGTCAGGCACGTTTGATCGACAATAAAACGGTTGAATTATCCCAGTAGACAGGGGTTAAAAAACGGGCAATACTGCCCTCAACACCTGCCCGGCGGCACTCGCGTTTGCCGGGCCTACGTAGGCCGGGTAAGCATAGCGCCACCCGGCAAAGCACCAGGACAGTAAAGGTAAAGTTATGATTCGCACTATGCTGCAGGGCAAACTCCACCGCGTGAAAGTGACTCAGGCGGACCTGCACTATGAAGGCTCCTGCGCTATCGATCAGGATTTCCTCGACGCGGCAGGGATTCTGGAAAACGAAGCCATTGATATCTGGAACGTGAGCAATGGCAAGCGCTTCTCCACCTACGCCATCGCCGCAGAACGCGGTTCACGCATCATTTCCGTGAATGGTGCGGCAGCGCACTGCGCCGCTGTCGGTGATATCGTGATTATCGCAAGCTTTGTCACCATGTCCGACGCCGAAGCCCGCACATGGCGTCCGAATGTGGCCTATTTCGAAGGCGACAACGAAATGAAACGTACCGCCAGGGCGATTCCTGTTCAGGTTGCCTGAGTTTTACCCCTGCGGCTGATTGCTGATCAGCCGCGACATACTCTCTAACGAATCCGTTCTTAATATGTATAACCGCTTCAATAAGAACGGATTATCACCCGGCTTCACTTTCCCTTTTACCGTCGTCACCGCCATATGGAATCCCGCGTCATTCGCCGCCTGAACCGCTGTAGCATTGTATCCGCCAAACGGATACGACAAGTACAGCACGTGCGGGTTGAACTGGTTTAGCGCCCGACGCGAACGCTCAAAATCAAACAAGATGTTGTGATAGCTGCGGCTCAGTAAAATCGGGTGATGATCACCGTCCACGCGGTGCAGGAAATGGGTATGAGACTGAATATCAAACACATCCTGGATCTGTTCGAGTTCTGAAATACTCATAAACTGCAGTGATTTCGGCCCCCACTTCTGCGGATAGCGCTTGATACGCGAAGAGATGATAAACGTGGTCGCTTTGAAGCCATACTCTTTGAGAATGGGATAGGCGTAACGATTGACCGACTTCAGGCCGTCATCAAAGGTAATCACTACCGAACGCGCCGGCAGGTTCATCTTGTTACGCACATAGCCTTCAAGCTGGTACATCGTCAGCGTGGTGTAGCCCTGATCGCGCAGCCACGTCATCTGGTTGCTGAAGGCACGCACGGAGGTCGTGGTCGAGGTGTGACGAAAACGGGTGTTTTCTTCATCGCGCAAAATGTGGTGGTAGGTGAGGATCGGAATGCCGTTATCTTCCTGCGCATCCAGGCTGCTGACCCATGCCAGACGGTTACCGATACGGATTTGATACCACGTCTGGTGCAGACCATCTTTCAGCTTGCTGATAATGGGGTAACGCAGGTTATCGGCCAGCACGCCAAACGGCGCACTGCCCGCATTGGGTGCGTTGTACACCGGTGTATCACGCCAGGTCACCAGGTTTTGATTGCTCAGCGGTTTGTTCAGATCACCGAGCGAGTCTTCCACACGCTGATTCCCCTGCACGGGTTCCAGATGGCCTTTGTCGATAAAGCCCGTGCCAAACCCGAAGCTAAACTCATAGTAGTCAGCATGGGTCGGCACGACGGCAAGAATTTGCCCGGCGCGTACATTCCCGACCGTCACCACATCATTGCCCACCTGCGCCCAGATAATGGCATCTTCTGTGGTTTGCATGTAGCGGGCAGGCAGCCCGTGCTGGCTAAGCAGACTGGCGCTAACGCTGCCAGAAAGAAGGAGAAGAAATGAGAAAATAACGCGAATCAGCATGCGCTCAGAACCGAACCGAAACGATAAGTCAGTGAATAGTGTAACAAAAGCACCATCAATACCAATGGTTAATTGGCATACAGGTCATGCAGCAACACAAACGGCGGATGCTTTTGCTGCTGATGCCAGAGACTGGTCACTTCCTGGCCGCCCTGCGCCACGATCGCTTCCCGGAACGCCTCGCTACTGTGCGTCTCCCGCAGCGATACCATCGATTCAAGCAGTGAATAGCTGATACCGGAGATCACTTCGCAGTGCGAGTGTTTGTGGCTCATCAGTGCAGCCGTTCGATACGGCGCAGCACCAGTAATGTCCGTCAGAAAAATAACGCCGTCACCCGAATCCGCCTGATGCAGCGCATCACACATCATGCGGCTGAGCGTGTTGGTGCTCAGGCCACGCCAGTAGTTAACCGCCCGGCATTGCACCAGCGGCCCACATTTCTTTTCCAGACGATCCAGTAGCACTTGTGCGCTGTCATCGTGACAGGCAATCACCCAACCCAACATAGTCCGGCTCCTTAGCAGGCAAGTAGTTTAGCGGAGTGAAAATTGAGGAGGGGTGAGATCGATCAAGAGTTCACCCCTCTCCATGCGAAGAAGGGCAAAATCATTAGCTACGCAGGCCGCGACCACGCTGGATTAAATACCAGCACAGGATATAGAACGCGATGATAAACACTGCCAGCACCGCCACGGTGGTGAACAGCGGCACATCGGTAATACCGAGGAAGCCAAAGCGGAAGCCGCTTATCATGTAGACAATCGGGTTAAGGTGCGACAGCGCCTGCCAGAACGGTGGCAGCAGCGTCAGCGAGTAAAACACCCCGCCCAGATAAGTCAGCGGCGTCAGCACGAACGTTGGGATCAGGCTGATGTCGTCAAAGGTTTTGGCAAACACGGCATTCAGCAGACCCGCCAGCGAGAACAGCACCGCCGTCAGCAGCAGCGTCAGCGCCACGAACAGCCAGGAGTGCACCTGGAATGGCACGAAGAACAGCGAAATCGCCGTCACCAGAATTCCCACACATAGCCCACGCGCCACGCCGCCGCCGACATAACCCGCGATAATGACATGCGTTGGCACGGGTGCCACCAGCAGCTCTTCAATGTTGCGCTGGAACTTGGCGCTGAAGAACGAAGAGGCCACGTTGGCATAGGCGTTAGTGATCACCGCCATCATGATCAGGCCCGGCACGATAAACTGCATGTAGGAAAAGCCATGCATATCACCAATCCGGGAGCCAATCAGGTTACCGAAGATGATGAAATAGAGGGTCATGGTGATGACCGGCGGAACCAGGGTCTGGATCCAGATTCGCATAAAGCGATTGATCTCTTTGGCCCAGATACTTTTCAGCGCCACCCAATACAACTGCATCATGCCTGCTCTCCTGACTTATTGTGAACCAGCGTGACGAACAGCTCTTCCAGGCGGTTGGCTTTGTTACGCATACTCAATACCTGCACGCCCTGCTCGCTCAGCTGAGCAAAGACGCTGTTGATCCCCTGCTCGCGCAGGACTTCCACTTCCAGCGTGGACGTATCCACCAGACGGTACTGGTAGCCATCCAGCTTTGGCAGCGGGCTTTTCACCGCCAGATCGAGAATAAAGGTCTCGGACTTCAGCTTCGACAGCAGATTTTTCATTGAGGTGTTTTCGACCAGTTCACCGTGCTGAATGATGCCGATGTTGCGGCACAGCATTTCGGCTTCTTCCAGATAGTGAGTGGTGAGAATGATGGTGGTGCCTTTATCATTGAGATCTTTCAGGAAGCCCCACATCGAGCGGCGCAGCTCGATATCCACGCCTGCCGTCGGTTCATCGAGGATCAGCAATTTTGGCTCATGCATCAGCGCACGGGCAATCATCAGACGGCGTTTCATCCCCCCCGATAACATCCGTGCACGTTCGTTGCGTTTTTCCCACAAATCGAGCTGCTTTAGATACTTTTCGCTACGTTCAACCGCTTCTTTACGCTCAACGCCGTAGTAGCCCGCCTGGTTTACAACAATCTGCTGCACGGTTTCAAATGGGTTGAAGTTGAACTCCTGCGGCACCAGCCCAAGCTGGCGTTTGGCGTTCACCACCTCTTTATCCAGGTCGTAACCAAAGACGTTCACCTGGCCGGAAGACTTGTTGACCAGCGAACTGATTATCCCGATGGTGGTGGATTTCCCCGCACCGTTAGGCCCGAGCAGGGCATAAAAATCCCCTGCCTCGACCTTCAGGTCAATGCCACGCAGCGCCTGAACGCCGCCTGGATAGGTCTTTTTAAGCTGTTTTAGTTCAAGTGCAATACTCATTCAATTTCTCTTTTTAAAATCTTGCAATCGATGTGTGGTTTTAAATAAAGCCGAGTTGACCTATATTAGCGCAACGCACTAACTTGGTTACAGGTCATTAACCTCCATGAAAGACATAGATACACTCATCAGCAACAATGCACTATGGTCAAAAATGCTGGTGGAAGAGGATCCCGGTTTTTTTGAAAAACTGGCGCAGGCGCAGAAACCGCGCTTTCTATGGATTGGATGCTCCGACAGTCGCGTCCCTGCGGAACGCCTGACGGGTCTGGAACCTGGCGAACTTTTTGTTCACCGTAACGTGGCCAACCTGGTCATCCATACCGATTTGAACTGTCTTTCTGTGGTTCAGTATGCGGTAGATGTGCTGGAAGTCGAGCACATCATCATCTGTGGTCACTATGGCTGCGGTGGCGTACAGGCAGCGGTAGAGAACCCAGAGCTGGGTCTTATCAACAACTGGCTGCTGCACATCCGTGATATCTGGTTCAAACACAGTTCCCTGCTGGGCGAAATGCCTCAGGAACGCCGCATGGACACCCTGTGCGAGCTGAACGTCATGGAACAGGTCTACAACCTCGGCCACTCCACCATTATGCAGTCAGCATGGAAACGTGGGCAGAAAGTGAATATCCACGGCTGGGCTTACGGCATTCACGACGGCCTGCTGCGCGATCTCGACGTGAGCGCGACCAACCGTGAAAGCCTGGAACAGGGCTATCGCAAGGCGCTGTCCAACCTGCACACACGTATTAACCACAAATAAAAAAATCCCGGACGCTTAGCGTTTCGGGATTTTATCAAAAAAGCCGGGTACCAATCAGTTTAACTGACCGGCTTTCCTCTTATTTCGCCAGGGGATGTAATGTCAGCGTATCTTCTGCTGTTAACCGCTGACGCATGTACCAGGTCATTTCCTGCTGCTGTGCAGTAACAGGCGTGTCATTCAATCTGACTTCACAGAGGCGTAAGTCCGACCAGCACTCCAGTATCAGCGTTTGCAGCGAAAGTTTTCCGTACTCAACCTGCAGGCTCGCCCCCTGCTCATCCCACGAAATGCTTCCCCATGCGCCATCGACAGCCCAGAAGTAACGCTGCTCTCCATCACGGGTGACAGGACGAAATGCCAGTTGCCCTCGCGGCAGATCGCAGGTGAAACCGCTGAAAGCATGCAGTAGCGAATAGCTGGCCATAGAACGCGCATAATGGCTGCCGCATTCCATTTCGTTCCATGGATTTCGTTTCGCCCCATCATATCTGTCTCGTATCGCGCGGACGATCTCAACCCCCTGCGCGATCATCCCTTCCTGAATCATGTGCGCTGCGACCTGATATTCAAAACCGCACATATTTTCTTCTGCGTAAGGGATGCCGAGCCACGGCTTATCACCTTTTGGCCACTCGCAAATCACGACACCCTTTTCCTCATTCACCGCAAATAACCGACAAGGGTTCCAGCGTTCATCCGCAGACTGGAAGTTATAGCGCCAGATGGCTTCCAGGGCACTTTTCACTTGTTGCTTATCAAAAATCTCTCCAAGACCGCACAGGTTGGCATGCCACTGCGCAATAACCTGATCGATCGCGCATCCATTGCCTATCTGATAGTTAATCTCTTGTTTTTCCTCATTCCAGTAAAAGTCATACAGCGTTCCTTCATCCAGATTCCACGTTTTTTCTGTCTCGATAAAGTAAGGATCCAACACGTCACGCTGCCGGAGGTTATCCGTCTGGCAATAGTATTCCCCGTTAAATAACGCACTATCGCAGTAGCGTTTACCTTGTATAAAGAGAGTGTTCCACTGCTGTTGGGTCTCAGGCTCCCCCATCAATACAGCCATTTCAGCCCCGCATTTCAGTGCCGCAAGCCAATAGCCAGTAAGCCAGCTGTTTGCCCCAAACAACTCCATATCCAGGGTGTGATGCTGACGCCCGGAAATCACCCCTATGCGATTGAGATCCCATTTGTCCGGGTTTTCAGGATCCCAGGCAAAGGCAATCATCGCTTTTACCGCTGGCCATTTTTCTCGTAGCCACGCATTATCGCCGCTGATTTTCCAGTCGCGATAAATCTTGATCACCTCGCCATACTGACCGTCAACACAGGCGCGGAAGTCAAATACTGACTGGCCTAACGGCAGCATCAACCTGAAGGCCAGGCTGCCGTCAGGGCGCAGGTTATAGCGCTGATTAAGGTCACGCATACTGCGTTCAAGCTGTGGAAACAGATACGGTAGCGCGTAAGCATAATTCCAGACATGAAGACAGGACCCCTCACAGCTGCCTATGTTGTCCAGTCCTCCCTCGAAACCATAGAACTCCCCTTCCTCCAGCCGCAGGCAGGTAGGTGTTTTCAGCGTAGAAAGGTTGGCGCTGATAGCTTCTTTCACCACTTCAGGCAACGTGGAATGCTCAAGTTGCCGGGCAAATCTCTCACTCCATTTCACCAGTTCCTTCCAGTGCTGAAACGCATAGCCAACCACCTGCCCTGCTCCCGTAAACTGAGTGGCATAGTAATTCCGCCAGGTTTCTTCACCGCGGTAATCCTCATAACGAAGAACTTCTTCAGTCTGTTTGTCATACCAGCGTTGCCAGAAGTTATAATTTCGTGGGAAATACCAGCCGATAACAAAACGCACATTTTTGCGTTCACCCGGTGCCAGCGTAATATGGGCTGCCAACGTGCTGGTATCATGATGGAGCGCAGAAGGCTCGTCATACTGCCTGTCGCAGAACCTTTCCTGCTGGAGAAATTCACGCCAGAATATTGACAAGCTGTCAAACCAGGTCCCCCTGTACCAACACTGCTGCCAGCTTACGTCCTCCGCATCAGTGCCAATACACATCTCTCCGAATCGCGGATCGCTGTCTGGATAGACATTCTGGCTGAAGTCCATCCGATGCACGCCGTCTTCATGATGATGACTGTTGCGCGTATTGCCTTGCGCCAGCGGATTATTCACCGAAAGGGCAATGCTGTAATCCAGCGTGTCTGCAGTGGTGTTTTCAATTTCGATATCAAAAAAAGCTGCCGGAATGCTGGAATTTTTATCATCACCAGGAATAAAGGGGTTAAAACCCACCAGGCTGACGTTGCCGGGAAATCGCGCATCAAAAAACTGAACCTTGCCGAAAGGATAATTACCGCAAAAGGTGTTTTCTTTAAAATGCGGCATACCCGCGAGCGTTTCACTATCAGGGCCAAAACCAAATCCGGCATGCATTTTCTTTAACCGTTTGCTCAAATGGTAATTGCCCGTCAGTCGCTCCTGAATAGGACCATGAAGAACTCTGGCATCTACACATTCCCCCTGTTTACTGGCTTTAACAGCAATATGGCTATAGCCGTTATTACGCCCTTTATCTGGATGGTTAAAAATTTCCCAGTCAACAAGTCGGCCATTCCCCGCAAGGCTGATACAACCAGCGCCAATCCCCCCCATGGGCAAAGCAATTTCACGAGTATGCGAAGCGGTATAAACTTTCATTTTTACTCCTCACCTTATTCCGTGGTGCGTTCTCTCAACGCCATAACAATCTCTTCGCAATGGCTTTCTATTAATTCGTAGCGAATCAGGAGAAAACTCATGGAGATAAACAAGGCACCAGGCAGTAAGGTAAAGGCTATATTAATACCGTTTGCCGCAGTTGTGGTCTGTTCTACATTAGGTATATAACCAACCCATGCCAGAATGAAGCCGGTCAATGCCCCACCTACAGCACCTGAAAATTTAAGCTGGAACATATTCAATGAGAAGATCATGCCTTCTGCACGCTTGCCATTTTTCCATTCGTTATATTCAATGGTATCCGGCAACATTCCACCCAGCGTGACTCCCAGAATGCCCAGAAAGAAATTCGGGATACAGTGCAAAATAATCGCCCATGATACGGGTAATAAGGTCACAAACCACAGCAGACAACAAGCAGAACCTAAAAGAATGGCAGACCCCATGCACAGCTTTTTCTTGCCTAATCGTCGAACAAATACCGTGGCAAAAACAGCCCCAATAACTGTGACAAAAGTTGATGCACCAAGGAATGTCGCCATCGCGGCTTCACTGTGAAAGAGGTATTTAAAATAATAGAGACCGAATCCCACGCGGGCTGAAATGACGAAATTAAAACAAATCCAGAACCCCATCAGGATAACCAGAGGACGATTATGTTTTATCAGCCAGAGATAAAGTGAGGCGGAGTGGCGTTCTTTATTTCCAGTAATATAGTTTTCTTTCACATTCGCAACAGTAAGCATTGCCGTAGCAAAAAAGAAAAGGGCATAGCAACCTGCCACCATCGACCAGTTATCTTTGAAGATCAACAGTAAAGGGATCGTTATCAGACTGGCAATCCATTGGCCAACCATCGCCCCGGAGCGCGTTGTAAAAACAAGACGGTTACGCTGCTGCGGATCTTTAGTCACCACTGTCGCTAATGCGAAAAGAGGGACATCAAAACAAGTAAATGCCGTACTTAACAAAAAGTATGTGATATAGGCATAAATAACTTTTCCTTGTAGGGAAATATCCGGCACAGAGAAAGTTGCAAACAGAGCAATGCTCCCTACCGTCGCGCCCAGTACCAGATAAGGTTTAAATTTCCCATACCGGGTATGCGTATTATCAATCAATACTCCCCAGATAAGATCCGAGGCGGTATCCCAGATACGAGTAACTAAAAATAGCGTTCCCACCGTTTGGGCAGGCAGGCCAACATAATCGGTATAGTACATCATCAAAAATGTGACGATCATGATAAAAATAAAGTTGTCACCTGCGGCACCCAACGTATAACTCACTAACGTTCGCCGAGACACTTTATCCATTGCACTGACACTGTAACCGCTGCTCATTTTAAACTCCTTCTTTACTGGTACAGCTAAATCCAGAGTAATGAAATGAAATCCATAAACTTACGCTATCTTTCGAATCACAGCCTAGCACGGTCAACAATACGATAAATGGTTTTGTTTTGTTTCTGTGAGTGTGATCGTCATTCAATAAAAAAGAATATTGAAAACAAAACGAAAGCCTCATAAAAATAAAAAGAAGGGAATGAAAATAAATGGGGGAAACAAGGAAGGACAGTTATCACGATTGACGCTGACAGGCGCTGCGTCAGCGTCAGAAAATGTTTGTTTATTCGTCGAGCAGCACCACTTTGCCCACGTAAGGCAGATGGCGATAACGCTGAGCGTAATCAATCCCGTAGCCGACAACAAACTCATCAGGAATGGAGAAGCCGACGAATTCTACCGGCACGTCGACTTCACGGCGGCTTGGCTTATCCAGCAGCGTACAAATCGCCAGAGACTTCGGCTCGCGCAGGCTGAGGATTTCACGCACTTTTGACAGCGTGTTACCGGAATCGATGATGTCTTCAACGATCAACACATCTTTGCCGCGAATATCTTCATCGAGATCTTTGAGGATTTTCACATCACGGGTGGTCGACATACCGCTGCCGTAGCTGGAGGCCGTCATAAAATCGACTTCATGGGAGACGTGCACTTCACGGCACAGGTCTGCCATAAACATAAATGAGCCACGCAGCAGGCCAACCAGCACCATCTCGCTGCCGCTGTCCTGATAACGTGCGGTAATGTCACGGCCCAATTCGGCAATACGCGCTTTGATCTCCGCTTCCGGGATCATCACTTCAACAGTCTGTTTCATTTCACTAACCATCTGATTTCAGAGATAAATCTCTCAACCCCGTAGCCACTGGTCTACGGCATTGATCGGCAAGCCATGCAGTATACCAGCAAATCGATTTCTTCGGTGAATGAGATAATAAAGCTCATTTTGCGATTCCGATCACATTTGTTAAATCCTATACTTAATTGCTACTAAAAAATTAACAACTTAATAGGTGTGCTTTCTATGGCGGAAACAAAACCACAACAGACCGGGCTTCTGGTGAAGCTGACGGCGCTGTTTGCAGCCTTCTGCGGGCTGTATCTGCTGATCGGGGGAATCTGGCTCGTCTCGCTGGGCGGCTCCTGGTACTACCCTATCGCCGGGCTGGTGATGCTGGCGGTGACCACGATGCTCTGGCGCGGTAAGCGTGCTGCACTCTGGCTCTATGCGCTGGTACTGCTGACGACCATGATTTGGGGTGTCTGGGAAGTCGGCTTCGACTTCTGGGCGCTGACACCGCGCAGCGACATTCTGGTGTTCTTCGGCATTTGGCTGATTCTGCCGTTTGTTTCGCGTCGCCTGATTGTGCCTTCTGCAGGCGCGGTCGCGGCACTGGTGGTGGTTCTGCTGATTACCGGCGGCATCCTCACCTGGGCAGGCTTCCACGACCCACAGGAAATCAACGGCACGCTGAGCACTGATGTGACGCCTGCCGCGCCGATTTCTCAGGTAGCCGATCAGGACTGGCCAGCTTATGGCCGCAACCAGGAAGGTCAACGCTGGTCACCGCTCAAGCAAATCAACGCCGATAACGTGCACCAGTTGAAAGAAGCCTGGGTATTCCGTACCGGCGACCTGAAGCAGCCGAACGATCCGGGTGAAATCACCAATGAAGTGACGCCGATTAA
Source organism: Pantoea sp. sgz302252 (assembly GCF_047713085.1). Taxonomy (NCBI): domain Bacteria; kingdom Pseudomonadati; phylum Pseudomonadota; class Gammaproteobacteria; order Enterobacterales; family Erwiniaceae; genus Pantoea; species Pantoea sp. sgz302252. Next base: position 19,301 of record NZ_JBLFJW010000022.1, on the reverse strand, counting down.
AGTGGGCGACATGCTTTACCTCTGCTCCGCTCACCAGCGCGTGTTCGCGCTTGATGCTGCAACAGGGAAAGAGAAGTGGCATTTTGATCCACAGCTCAACACCAACACCTTCTTCCAGCACGTGACCTGCCGTGGTGTTTCTTACCATGAAGCCAAAGCGGATAGCGCGCCCACTGACGTGGTGGCGGATTGTCCGCGCCGCATCCTGCTGCCGGTGAACGATGGCCGTCTGTTTGCGCTGAATGCCGATACCGGCAAGCTGTGTGAAAGCTTCGCCAACAAAGGCGTGCTGAACCTGCAGACTAACCAGCCAGTGACCACGCCAGGCATGTATGAGCCGACGTCACCGCCGATCGTTACCGACAAAACCATCGTCATTGCGGGTTCCGTCACCGATAACTTCTCAACCCGTGAAGCCTCTGGCGTGATTCGTGGTTTTGACGTTAACACCGGTAAGCTGCTGTGGGCGTTTGACCCAGGCGCGAAAGATCCCAATGAAATCCCTAATGACGAACACAAGTTCAGCCTGAACTCGCCGAACTCGTGGGCACCTGCCGCGTATGATGCGAAGCTGGATCTGGTGTATCTGCCAATGGGTGTGACCACTCCCGACATCTGGGGCGGTAACCGCACACCAGAGCAGGAACGCTATGCGAGCGCGATTGTGGCGCTGAATGCCACCACCGGGAAACTGGCGTGGAGCTACCAGACCGTTCACCACGATCTGTGGGATATGGACCAACCGTCTCAGCCGACGCTGGCGGATATCACCGTTGACGGTAAAACCGTGCCAGTCGTTTACGCTCCGGCGAAAACCGGTAACATCTTTGTGCTCGACCGTCGTAATGGTCAACTGGTGGTGCCTGCCCCAGAAAAACCCGTGCCACAAGGCCCAGCCAAAGGCGATCGCCTTAGCCCAACGCAGCCGTTCTCCGATCTGAGCTTCCGTCCGAAGAAAGATCTGAGCGGAGCGGATATGTGGGGCGCGACGATGTTCGACCAGCTGGTCTGTCGCGTGATGTTCCACCAGCTGCGCTATGAAGGCATCTTCACTCCGCCGTCAGAGCAAGGCACGCTGGTGTTCCCGGGCAACCTGGGGATGTTTGAGTGGGGCGGTATTTCCGTCGATCCGAACCGTCAGGTTGCTATTGCTAACCCGATTGCCCTGCCGTTCGTTTCACGCTTGATGCCTCGTGGCCCTGGCAACCCAATCGAGCCGCCTAAAGATGCGAAAGGTTCAGGAACAGAAACCGGTATTCAGCCGCAGTACGGCGTACCGTTTGGCGTCACGCTGAACCCGTTCCTGTCTCCGTTTGGCCTGCCGTGTAAACAGCCGGGCTGGGGTTATATCTCTGCTCTGGATCTGAAAACCAACCAGATCGCGTGGAAAAAACGCATCGGTACGCCGCAGGACAGCCTGCCGTTCCCAATGCCGTTTAAACTGCCGTTCAATCTGGGGATGCCCATGCTGGGTGGCCCGATTTCCACCGCCGGTAACGTGCTGTTTGTTGCGGCCACTGCGGATAACTATCTGCGCGCCTACAATATGACTAACGGTGACAAACTGTGGGAAGGCCGTCTGCCAGCCGGTGGCCAGGCAACGCCGATGACCTATGAAGTGAATGGCAAGCAGTACGTAGTCATTTCTGCGGGGGGTCATGGTTCGTTTGGTACCAGGATGGGCGACTATATTGTGGCTTACGCTTTGCCAGATGAAGCGAAATAAAAAGGAATTGCCCGGCGGCGCTACGCTGGCCGGGCCTACAACATAGTCAAACATGAGCGCATGTTCAAAACTGTAGGCCGGGTCAGGTGCTAGCCGCCACCCGGCTTTTTTTTACACCGTAAACCCAAGCATCATCCCCGTATCTTCATGCTCTAACAGATGGCAATGCGCCATATACATATGTTCTTTCGATGCTTCATGGTCAAACTTCACCAACACTTCGCTCACCGCGCCTTCGACTCTCACCGTATCTTTCCAGCCCGCGCGATGCGCTGCTGGCGGCTTGCCATTCTCGGACAAAATTCGGAACTGCGTGCCGTGGATGTGGAACGGGTGCAGCATCATGTCGCCCTCACCGGATATCGTCCAGCGCTCAAACTGACCGCGGCTGGCTGCAAACATCGGGTTCGCCATATCGAAGGCTTTGCCGTTAATGCGGTTGGCGTTATGGAAATCAAAGCCTTTGCCACCGTGATTCATATGGCCCATGTTGCCGTGATCCCTCTGCATTCCACCATGGCCCATCATCTGCCCATCATCCATCCCGCCCATGGCCTGATCGCCATACTTCTTCATCAGCGCCTGCATGCCCATCATGTCGAGCATCGGGTCCATCGACAGCAGTAGTTTGCGCTGCGTGAGCCCTTCAAGTGTTGTCAGGGCTGGCAGCGTTGCGAGGCTATCCGGCAGCGTCGCCGAAGCAGAAATTTGCACTGGCTGAATGCGCATCACCGGATGAGGCTTATCAAACGGCGCAACCGCCATACCCATCTGATTCACTGGCAATGTCACCAAATCGAAAGCTTTCCCGTCGCTGATGTCCACCAGCACTTCAAAACGTTCGCCCATCAGCATCGGCAGTTCGTTCAGTTTCACCGGTTCGACGAGCAGGCCGCCGTCACTGGCAATCACATACAACGGACGATTATCACTGGCCGCCAGATTCAGCGAGCGAGCGTTACAGCCATTAAGCAAACGCAGGCGCAGCCAGCCTTTTGGCGCGGCGTGTTGGGGGTAAATCGCACCGTTGGTCAGCAAGGTGTCACCGAACCAGCCGACAGCGGCGGTCATGATATCGAGCTGGTAATCCACTTCACCCGCATCGGTAAAGCGTTTGTCCTGAATAATCACCGGCACATCATCAATGCCCCACTGCTTGGGCAACAGCAGTTTATGAATTTGCGGATCTTCAATCAGCACTAACCCGGCAAGCCCCATCGCCACCTGATGCCCGGTTTTGCCATGCTGATGGGGATGGAACCAGCAGGTTGCGGCTTGCTGGCTCGGCGTAAACGTCACGCTTCTGGATGCGCCGGGCTTGATAACGCCCTGCGGGCCGCCGTCAACCTCACCAGGGATTTCAAGCCCATGCCAGTGAACGGTTGTCTCTTCTGCAAGCTGGTTGCGGATATCTACCGTCACCGCCTTGCCCTGTTGCAATTGCAAAGCAGGCCCCAGCAGGTTGCCGTTATAGCCCCACGTTGTCGCAGTTTTCGTGCCGAATTGAGATTTTCCGCTTTGCACCGTTAGCGTGATGCGATTGTGGGCATCGGGGGTGAGCAAAGTGGGGATCGGTAAAGGTGGACGTTCGGCGGCCAGAACGCTACGACTCCATAACGGTAAAGCGCTGGCGACCCCGACGGCGGCGGCTAATTTGATAAATTCACGACGTTGCATCTTCACTCCCTTTTGACAACTGGCGATTAAATGAGCTTAAACCCTGCCCTTACCGGAAGGTCAAGAAGAATCCCTTAATAAAGCCCTGCGCAGGCCTGAGAAGTGTGCTAACGTTGAATTTCGTGGATGCAATGGTAATTAAAATGAAGACGTTTTTCAGAACTGTGGTACTCGGTGCTTTGCTGGCAATTTCCTCTAATAGCTATGCGTTAAGCGAATCCGAGGCCGAAGATATGGCCGATCTGACGGCGGTGTTTGTGTTCCTGAAAAACGACTGTGGTTACCAGAATTTACCGAACCAGCAAATTCGTCGTGCTTTGGTCTTTTTTGCTCAGCAAAATCAGTGGGATCTCAGCAACTACGATACCTTCAACATGAAAGCGCTGGGCGAAGACAGCTATCGTGATCTCAGTGGCATCCGCATCCCGACCTCAAAAAAGTGCAAAGCGCTGGCCCGTGATTCCCTGAGCCTGCTTGCCTACGTCAAATAAGCCCCACTGAACTCACCTTGCTGAAATAACGACCGTGCATCCACGGTCATTGTTGGCTATGATGTTGCGCCCATTTTGACGGGGTGTTAACGAAGGAGGGTTCAACCCATGACCAATAACAAGGTGTGGCATGAAACGCTGCACGACCAGTTTGGTCAGTACTTTACCGTCGAAAACGTGCTGTATCACGAGAAGACGGATCCTCTCTGAGACCTGCTCGATTATCGGCGCCAATATTCTTAATATCGCGCGGCAGGACTACGAACCACAGGGAGCGCAAAGCAATTACGGATTTACTGTGGAAAGAGATGCGTGAAATCTACTACGGACGGAATATGCCGGCCGTGTGAGCCACGACCAGCAGCGCCCGCGGGCGCTGTTATTCTGGCTGAACTAACTTAAGCGCGATATCTCGCCGGGCTAACTCAGTTTGTACCGATTGTGGAAGATGTGAATCGGTGATCACTTCCGTGAAGTCTTCGAGCGTTGCCACCGTGAACAGCGAGTGCGCCCCATATTTGCTGCTATCGGCTAACAGGACTTTGCGCTGAGCATTAGCGATGATTTCCTGTTTCAGCCCTGCTTTGTCTTCTGTCGGTGTTGTCACCCCAGTCTCTGCGCCCCAGGAGTTACAGCTCATGAACGCAATATCCGGGAAAACGCTGCGCAGCATTTTACGGCCATACTCACCAATGCAGGACTGACTGCTGTCGTCAATTCGGCCACCGACAATCGTGACCTCAATTTGCCTGAACTCCGACAGGAACAGCGCAATATGCAAATCCACCGTAATCACCCGCAGTGGCAAATGCGTTAAACATTTTGCCAGTTCGAGCATGGTGGTTCCGGCATCCAAAACAACTGCATCACCCGCTTTAACTAACGAGGCAGCAAAACGAGCGATCGCCTTTTTCTCTGCGGGCGATCGCAATTGCTTTTCATTGGTGGTGGGTTGCACAGGTTCAAAGCGGCGTAGCGCAACGCCGCCATGGCTTCGGCTGATCACGCCCTGTTCGTCGAGTTTGATCAAATCACGTCGGATAGTGGCCGGGGAAGCATCAACCGCCTCAACCAATTGTTCTACCGTAACCAGCGTATGGTTTTTCAGATACGCCACAATATTATCCAGACGGTGTTGTCCTTTCATAACAGGGAATTACGCCAGTTGCATTGCCAGTTTGATCGATACGGCCATGCTCTCAGATTTTGCTTTTCCCGTCCAGGCGATATCAAACGCAGTCCCATGATCCGCGGACGTGCGAATGAATGGCAGACCAGCGGTAATGTTTACACCGTCGTAAAAACCTAACAGCTTCAACGGAATATGCCCCTGGTCGTGATACATCGCGACCACCATATCGTACTGCCCTTCGTAGGCCTGCAGGAAAACAGTATCTGGCGGGCACGGCCCGTAAACGTCGATACCTTTGGCTTTGGTGCTGGCAATGGCAGGTGCCAGGAAACGGCTCTCTTCATCACCGAACAAACCATTTTCGCCCGCATGCGGATTCACTCCAGCGACGGCGATTCTCGGTTTGGCGTAACCCACGCGTTTGAGAAAAGTATCAGCAATGCCGATAACGGTTTCTACGCGAGGTGTGTTCAGCGTATCCAGGAATTTACGCAAGGCGATATGGGTAGAGACATGAATGACTTTCAACTTGTCAGTAAAAAGCACCATTGCGTAATCGCGGCTTTCGGTCAGTGTCGCCAACAGCTCGGTGTGCCCTGGATAGTTGTGCCCGGCAAGGTGCAGCGCCTCTTTGTTTAGCGGTGCGGTGGCGATGGCCTGAACGTCTCCTTTCAACGCCAGCGCCGTGGCTCGTTTTACACAACGATAAGCAAGATCCCCTGCCTGAGCCTGCACTTTACCTGGCTCCAGTGCCTGGGGTTCCGCCAGCGGTTCATCAATCACGTGGATGACACCAGGCGTGAAGCGTGCTGCTGCTACCTCGGTAATAGCGCGAAATTCAACGCCCTTAGCCAGACCGTTAGCCTGTAAACGCTTCAGTGTATGCAGGCAGCCGACCACGACCAGCGGCGCGCCGTTGAGGTCATCTTCGGTGAGTGCTTTAACGATAATTTCAGGCCCAATCCCCGCAGGGTCGCCCATGGTGATTGCAACAATCTTAGTGCCCACAGTACATCTCCTCAATAAAATAAAGCGCATCACACAGCGTGCTGTCTGAACCAAATCCCCCGGCCTTGGTGATCACCGGCAAATCGTCCAGTTCGCTGTTGATGAATGTCCCGCAAGGAATGCAGGGTGCGACTTCGCTCTGAATTCGATATCCCTCTGCGCCCAGCGCGCTGGCAACCGCAGTAGCAATATCGCCCCCTGTCAGAAACAGGCCGCCGACTCGCGCCTGTGCCAGAATTTTTAGCGTGATTTCCCCGATACGTTGGCTTAAGACTTCACCCAGTTGCTGACGGTTCATTCCGGCCGTCTGGCATAACTCATCAATCAACTGCCTGTCTTGCGCACTTCGGCTGGTACGTAAAATCGTATGGTGCTGGCGACTTAGCTGTGCGCACGCTTGCTCTGCAACAGCAGCGATTTCGAAGGCAAACGACGAAGAAATCAGGCGGGATGCATCGATATCGACAACGTCCGCCCGCCCTTCGCAAAGCGCACGATCGACCTGTCTGCGCGTGGCTTCGCTCATCGATCCGGCAACCACCAGCACGGGTAGCGCCTGCTGTTCCTGCATAAAGAGACTGACGGGCAAAGCATTGGCGAGGCCCGCCGCTCCCACCATCAGTGGAAACTGCTTTTGCTCGCAAAGTGCCTGAGCGACCAACATCAAATCGCGATCTTCCACGGCATCGACAACGACCATACATTCGCCTTCATCAGCCCAGGCTTTCAGAAGAGCACTGAGCCGCCCACGTCTGAGATCGTCGAGATGGACTTCATGAACCGGCAACTCACTTTGCAGTGCAATCAGTTCGGCAATGCGCGAAGAGGTAATCGGTGTTTTCGGATCGCTGGCAAACTCGGTGTCCAGAAGCGGTGTTCCGTTGACCAGACAAAGCCCCTTCTGCGTGGTGCGTCCTGCAGAAGGGATGGCCGCCGCAATGACGGCGATACGACGACCACTGGCTTGCATCGCTGCCACGACTTCTGCCCCAACGTTTCCCCTGAAGGTAGAATCAATTTTCTTGTACACCAGCGGCGGCGTCGCCCTTTCACACCACGACGCAAGAGCTTCTCCAACGGAGTATGCAGCTTGCTCTGCGGGCAGTGCTCTGCTTTCCGTATTGACGATCAACACATCTGCACGGCGTGAAGGTTTCTGTGCTGCACTGAGCATCACTTCCGTTCTGGCTCCCTTTTTCGCCAACTGCACACCGGTGTCGTTCGCCCCCGTGAAATCGTCAGCGATAACGATCATTTTCATGCGTTTTTCTCCTGAGCCACCTGTCGTGCCTGTTTCTTCGCAACCCATGAGGTCAATATCGGCGTCAGAATAGCGGTGGTGATAACCGATGCGGCAATTAACGGTGCAGCCGCTGCAGCAACCGTGGCCAATGATGGATCGGCCTGCGCGATGGCAAGCGGCGTTGCCACCGCATTCCCTGCCGTACTTGAAGCAGCTGCCCCCGCGATACCGCTGCCGCCCACTAAGCGGTCGGATCGAATGGTAAAGAAGCCGCCAATAAACGTGGTCAGTACGCCGAGCAGGATCCCCGCCAGGCCGCCCTGCAAAAGCATTTCAAGATTAATTCCGGCACCAAGCGCGAAAGCGAAGAAAGGAATCAATAACGGCCCGCCTTTGGTCAGGAAGTCACGCATATTCGGGTCGAGATTCCCCAAAGTCATGCCAACCAACAGAGGGATCAGCACCGCCACCAGCGCCATAATTGGAATGTTAGCCATACCCGCCGCGCCCAGTGCGATCATGGTGAAGAAAGGTCCATCGTTCAGCGACAAAATAGAAATCGCGCCCACATCGCGCTCATTTCCGAACTCGCCCACTAGCGCTGCATAAAGACCGCCGTTGGAGTTGCTCATCGCGGCAATGATTGCCACACCACTTAAGCCGAAAATCCCTTCAGTACCGAACAGATGCTCTACGCCCAGCCCCAGAGCAATGGCGATGAGGAGTTTTGTGAGGGTGATTGTGCCGCCTTGCAACAAGGCCTGTGGCGCCGCTTTGACGCTGATCCCAGCACCCATGCAAAGAAGGAAAGCACCAATTAAAGGCGCGGCGCCATTTTTAAACAAAGCGGTGGTAAAGCCGCCAATCTCCAGCGCCTGAGGCGCAAACGTATTGATAATTGCCCCAATGACTAATGGCACGACCATCATGCCGCCGGGAACTCGCTCAATTGCTTTTTTGATATTCATGTCGTCCCACCCGTCTTCATCATGATTAAATAAAATCATATTGATTATATTTAATCATGATGAAGACACAATCGTCCCAGATCACAGTTTTAAAATGATTATATAAAATCAATTAATCATTTTGGTTAAAAAAAAGCCGGGAAAGAATCCCGGCCGTTCAACGCTACTGACGATCACTTTTTGCTGACGAACTCCCGATACGCCGTCACTACCTGAAGAAAATCCTCTACGCCGCACATCGACAGGCTCTCTTCATCGTAATAGCTCATGCCCTCTTCCATCTCATCGCCGGAGAATTCAAGCTGGTTGGCGCGCACCATCACCTCTTCCCCGTCCAGCCAGACGGTATATTCATGCCCGGCTCGCTGCCAGGCGTTCTCGGTGCCTTTTACGGCCTGTGCCGCGGCTTCCACTTCGTCGAGCAGTGAGAGGTTCTCTTTCACTTCTTCATTAAACCAGTGCCCTACCACTTCGTGGCCCATCGACATACGCACTTTCACCACCCCGGTGATGTCGCGCAGAAATTCGTAATCCATGATGTTTTCCTCTGCAAAGCCATTGGCGTAATTATCGCAGATAGAAGGGAGATAAAAAGCGGGACGGGTGTCAGGAGTGGAAAATAAAAACCCCACGTCGAAGGAAGTGAGGTTTTGTCTTTTGTAGGCCGGATAAGCGTTAGCGACATCCGGCAAAGAATTGCCGGGCGGCACTGCGTTTGCCCGGCCTACATTTTTAGCGCTAGCTTTTACACAGCAGTCTGGAAAATCACACCGTCCGCTTTCTCGGTGTACTGAGAGAGTTGGTCGAAGTTCAGATAGCGATACGTGTCTACAGCGGTCTTATCAACCTGCGCCACGAACGTCTGGTACTCATCCGGCGTTGGCAGTTTACCGATCAGCGCCGCAACGGCCGCCAGCTCTGCAGAGGCCAGAAACACATTCGCGCCCGTCCCTAAACGGTTCGGGAAGTTACGGGTCGAGGTGGAAACCACCGTTGAACCGTCCGCCACACGCGCCTGGTTACCCATGCACAGTGAACAGCCCGGGATCTCAATACGTGCCCCACTCTTGCCGAAAATGCTGTAATAGCCTTCTTCGGTGAGCTGAGCAGCATCCATACGGGTTGGCGGCGCGACCCACAGGCGAGTTGGCAACTGGCCTTTGTGATTATCGAGCAGTTTACCCGCCGCGCGGAAGTGGCCGATGTTGGTCATGCAGGAACCGATAAACACTTCGTCGATTTTCTCGCCCTGCACATCAGACAGCAGACGCGCGTCGTCCGGATCGTTTGGCGCACACAGGATTGGCTCTTTGATATCCGCCAGGTCGATGTCGATAACGGCCGCGTATTCTGCGTCAGCATCGGCTTCGAGCAGCATAGGTTCAGCCAGCCATTTTTCCATGCCCTGGATACGACGTTCCAGCGTACGACGGTCGCCGTAGCCTTCAGCAATCATCCACTTCAGCAGCACGATATTGGAGTTCAGATACTCTTCAATCGGCGCCTGGTTCAGTTTGATGGTACAGCCCGCAGCGGAACGCTCAGCAGACGCATCGGTCAGTTCGAACGCTTGCTCGACTTTCAGATCCGGCAGACCTTCAATCTCCAGAATGCGGCCAGAAAAGATGTTCTTCTTGCCTTTCTTCTCAACGGTCAGCAGGCCCTGTTTGATGGCATACAGAGGGATTGCATGCACAAGGTCACGCAGGGTGATGCCCGGCTGCATTTTACCTTTGAAGCGCACCAGTACGGATTCCGGCATGTCGAGCGGCATAACGCCTGTCGCAGCAGCAAACGCCACCAGACCAGAACCCGCCGGGAAGGAGATACCGATTGGGAAACGGGTATGAGAGTCACCGCCCGTACCCACCGTATCTGGCAGCAGCATACGGTTCAGCCAGGAGTGGATAACCCCGTCGCCCGGACGCAGCGAGACACCGCCACGGTTCATGATGAAGTCTGGCAGGGTGTGGTGAGTGGTCACGTCAACCGGCTTAGGATAAGCGGCAGTGTGGCAGAAGGACTGCATCACCAAATCAGCAGAGAAGCCCAGGCACGCCAGGTCTTTCAGCTCATCACGGGTCATTGGGCCGGTGGTGTCCTGTGAACCGACAGAAGTCATCTTCGGCTCGCAGTACGCGCCTGGACGAATACCGGCTACGCCGCAAGCGCGGCCCACCATTTTCTGTGCCAGGGAGTAGCCACGGTTGCTTTCAGCAACGTCTTTCGCGTGACGGAATACGTTGCTGTGCGGCAGACCCAGCGCTTCACGCGCTTTGGTGGTCAGGCCACGGCCGATGATCAGCGGAATACGGCCACCGGCGCGCACTTCGTCAATCAGCACGTCAGTTTTCAGCTCGAAGCTTGCCAGCAGTTCGTTGGTTTCGTGGTGACGCACTTCGCCTTTGAACGGGTAAACGTCAATCACGTCGCCCATGTTCAGGTTGTTCACGTCCACTTCGATTGGCAGCGCGCCCGCATCTTCCATGGTGTTGAAGAAGATAGGTGCAATTTTGCCACCGAGGCACAGACCACCGCCGCGCTTATTCGGCACGTGTGGAATGTCGTCGCCCATGAACCACAGCACGGAGTTGGTTGCGGATTTACGGGAAGAGCCGGTACCGACAACGTCACCCACGTAAGCCAGCGGGAAGCCTTTTTTCTGCAGGGCTTCGATCTGTTTGATCGGGCCGACAGCACCTGGCTGATCGGGCTCAATACCTTCACGGGCGTTTTTCAGCATCGCCAGCGCGTGCAGTGGGATATCCGGGCGAGACCAGGCATCCGGCGCTGGAGACAGGTCATCGGTGTTGGTTTCGCCAGTCACTTTAAAGACGGTGACGGTGATTTTCTCTGCCAGCGCTGGACGGCTCTGGAACCATTCGGCGTCTGCCCAGGACTGCATCACCTGTTTCGCGTAGCTGTTGCCCGCTTTGGCTTTCTCTTCCACATCGTAGAAGTTGTCGAACATCAGCAGCGTGTGAGACAGGGCTTTAGCGGCGATCGGGGCCAGCGTAGCGCTGTCCAGCGCGTCAATCAGAGGATGAATATTGTAACCCCCCTGCATGGTGCCCAGCAGTTCGATTGCTTTTTCAGGGGTAACCAGAGGGGAAGTGGCTTCGCCTTTGGCGACAGCAGCAAGGAATCCGGCTTTCACATAGGCGGCTTCATCGACGCCTGGCGGAACACGGTTGATTAAAAGGTCTAACAGGAATTCTTCTTCGCCAGCAGGCGGGGCTTTCAGCAGCTCGACGAGTGCGGCCATTTGGGTTGCGTCTAAAGGTTTCGCAACAATTCCCTCGGCGGCACGTTCAGCTACGTGCTTACGGTATTCTTCTAGCACGACGGTATCTCCTCACTCTCATTGTCATATGCGGCCGGCGTTCTCTTCACTCTCCTGTGAGACAGCAGTTTGTAGGGTAAATGCCCGATACCGCGACGGGCAGCATAGCAGGATTTCCGGGGGGTGTTAATCTGTTTACAAAAAAGCAACATTAAATAATGGGCTGAATCGTTAAGGTCAGAATAAAGCCGCTCGATTGGCTTTTTTTAAACATAAAAATCTTATCTGGTTACAGACTTCTCGTCGCGATCCCAACTAAAGTCAAAAACAAAAAATAAGTCCCCCTATACTCCTGTCATCGTTGCTATTTTCGGCAATACTCTCTGAATCAGGCCAAATTTTTTGCGCCAGGAGACCACAATGACGTTGCCCTTCAAGCCCCATATTCTTGCGCTGATTTGCAGTGCCGGGTTGCTCGCCGCTTCGGGAACTCTGTATATCCAGAGCCGTGCGGCAGATGCGCCATCGCAGCCTGCTCCTGTTGTCGCACAACCGGCAGCACCTGCGCAGCCAGCTGCTCCAGTCGCGGCACAACCCGCTGCTGCCACAACTTATCCCCCCGCGCAAATTGATCAGTGGGTCGCGCCGATTGCGCTCTACCCTGACAATCTGCTGTCGCAGGTGTTGATGGCCTCCACGTATCCAAGCAACGTGCTGCAGGCGGTGCAATGGTCGCAGGATAACCCCAGCATGCAGGGCGATGCCGCCGTGCAGGCCGTGGCGAATCAACCGTGGGACCCAAGCGTAAAATCGCTGGTTGCCTTCCCGGCGCTGCTGTCCTTAATGGGCGAGAACCCCCAGTGGGTGCAGGATTTAGGCAACGCGTTTCTGGCACAGCCTCAGGATGTGATGGATTCGGTGCAAAAGCTGCGTAACATCGCCCAGCAAACCGGCACCTTAAAATCCTCGCCGCAGCAGAAAGTGACCACCACCCAAGTGGCGGCACCGCCACCGGCGTCTGGCACAACCACCACCACGACAACGACCACCACCCCATCCCCGACGACGCAAGTCATCAAGATTGAGTCAGCCGATCCGAACGTGGTGTACGTTCCAACCTATAACCCGAACACCGTCTACGGCACCTGGCCGAATACCGCTTACCCACCGGTCTACCTGCCCCCTACGCCCGGTGAGCAGTTCACCAACAGTTTCGTCAACGGCCTCGGCTTCAGCCTGGGCGTCGCCACCACCTACGCCTTGTTCAGCAACATCGACTGGGACGACGACTATCATCACGACGATGACTGGGATCACGGCGGCTGGCACGGCGGCGGAAACAACAACATTAATATCGACGTCAATAACTACAACCACTTCAACAATCAGCACTTTGATGGCAAGAACGTAAACTGGCAGCACAACCCGACGTTCCGCAACAACGTGCCGTACCCGAACAACAACGTGGCTCAGCGCTTCCACCAGACCAACGTGCCCGGCGGCCTAAGCGCCACACAGCGCAGCCCGGCCAATCTGACCAGCCAGCGTCAGGCGGCGCTCGATCAGTTCCAGCACAGCACTCACAACGGGGCAGCGAAAGGGCTGACCGCAGGCGGCGTGGCAGCAGCGGGCAACCGCGATTCACAGCGTCAGGCAGCTTCGCAGCAGCTGAACAAAATCACCCAGCGCAGCAACTACCGCGGTTATGACACCCCGGAAAACCGCGTGGCGGCGAAGCAGAAGCTGCAAAACCCAACGGCGCAGCAGCAACAGCGCCGTGAAAATGCCAAATCTCATGTGCAGAACCCAACAGCGCAGCAGCAACAACGTCGCGAGCAGGTGAAAGAACATCACGCCTCCGTGACACCCGCACAGCATCAGCAGCGCCAACAGCAATTGCAGAACGTGCGAGCCAATGCCCTGAGCGGCAATGACAGCCGCTCGCCATCCTGGGAGGCCCAGCGCCAACGCGGCACGCAAAGCCGCAACTTGTCCCAGACCCACAGCCGACCACAGATCGAACGTGGTTCTCAACATCGCGAACTGCGTCATCGCTAAGGAGGAGCCATGAAAAAAATAACGATCGCCGGTCTGCTCGCCCTGTTCACCCTGCCCGCTTTTGCGCAGCAGCATTTCGACTCGCCGGACAAGGCCGCCACAGCACTGGTCGATGCCATCTCCACGCATAACGAAACCGCCATGAACGACCTGTTGGGCGATAACTGGCGGCAATATCTGCCGCCGGAAGGGGCCGATCCTGAAGCCGTTGCCCGCTTCCTGCGAGACTGGAAAGTCGGTCATAAAATAGAGGAAAACGGGGATGTTGCGCACCTGAACGTCGGCGCAGGGGAGTGGCAACTGCCCATCCCGATGCTGAAAACCGCCGAAGGCTGGCATTTTGATATGGCGAGCGCGGAAGATGAAATTCAGACCCGCGAGATTGGCCGTAATGAGCTGTCAGCCATTCAGGCGATGCACGCCTATGTTGATGCGCAGGAAGACTATTACCAGCGCTTCCAGATTTACGCCGCCAAACTGCTGAGCAGCGAAGGCAAAAAAGACGGCCTGTACTGGCCCACACAGCCCGGTGATGAACCCAGCCCGTTAGGGCCAGCCTTCAGCCCCACCGTGCCGGGCATGGGCTATCACGGTTACCGCTTCCGCATTCTTCCCGATGCCCAAAAAGAGGGCTTTGCCCTGATTGCCTGGCCGGTGAAATACGGCGAAACCGGGATCATGAGCTTTATGATTGACCAGAATGACACCGTTTATCAGACCGACCTGGGAAGTGAGTCACAGCAAAAAGCCCAGGCTCTGGAAGCCTACAGGACGGATAAAGCCTGGCAGCCCGTGCAGTAAGAGAGTTAAGCGGCCAGGTGGTTTGCGACTGGCCGCTCGATCATCCGGCCCACTAACTTAGCGCTGCTTCCCTACGCTATCGAGCGCTTCCATCACCGGACTTAACAGATAACTTAAGATGGTTCTCCGCCCCGTTTTTACTTCAGCTGTTACCTGCATTCCAGGTTCGAGCGCCATTTCTCGCCCATCAATAATTAAATGCTTTTGCGACAATTCAATGGTGGCTTTATAGATAAGCCCCTGGTCTTTATCTTCAGTAGCATCAGCGGAAATTTTACGCAATCGGCCAATAACCCATCCATATCGCGTGAAATCAAAGGTATCGATTTTGAGAGTAACATTTTGACCTGGACGTAAAAATCCCACATCCTGATTACTCACAATGACTTCAGCACTAAGTATTTCATTATCAGGAACAATTTTAAGAAGTTCTTGTGGCGCATCCACTGCGCCTCCCGCATCCCGAAAAACCAGTGCGTCAACGATCCCCTCAACAGGAGCCACTAAGGTATATTGTGCAATTTGCCCGGTTAATTCTTTTAATTGTTTTTCCAGAATGCTGTTTTCTAGCGTTTTATCCGCAAGCTGTTGCTCCACGCTTTCTAGTTTAGTGGTTATTCTGGCCTGATATTCGGATTCAGCCTGATGATAACCTGCCCCTATCTCCACCACTTTTGCTTCAGCGCTTTTCAGAGCAAATTCCGCTTCGGTAAGTTTCTTCTGGATTTCAAGAACACTGTCCCGGCTGGTTAAATTCTTTTTATACAGCGACGATAAGGCACGATGCTGTTCAGCGTAGATAGGGAGTAAACGTAGCGATTGTTCCTTTTGAGAAAGATAGCCGGTTTTTTGTGCATTAAGAACGACCATGCTGTCCCGAAGTACCACCTTTTCCTGTCGATCGTTATTGATCTCAGCAGCCAACTGTTGAGACACTTGCTTTCCGAATAAAGGGTCTTCACTGAAATAGTCTGCAGGCAATTCTGCTGGTGCTTCAATATCCTGATAATGCTTACGCAACAACTGAAGCCGGGCGATATGAAAACGATTCGTTTTTTGCCGCAATACATTTTCTTCATATCGGGCCTCAAGGGCTTTACTGTTGAGGCGGATTAACACATCTCCTTTGCGGACGTGCTGCCCATCGCTTACCGCAACCTCAATCACCTGGGCCACCACAGAACTGCTAACCGGACGAGAGAGATCGCTCACAACAATTTTACCTCGCGTTACCGCAACGATATCCACACGCCCACAGGCGGCCCACAAAATCGATACAACAAAGAGGATGATAATGCTCCATGTAATCATTCTGCCTGCCGGAGAAGGCGGTGTTTCCTGAACTTCCAAAACTGCAGGCAAAAATTCCCGGTAGTGAGTATCTTTCATACAACGGACTCCTGCAGGTCGTGCAACCTGGAGTAGATACCTTTCAGTTCCAGCAATTGTTTATGGCTGCCTTGTTCGGCTATCTTCCCTTTTTCCATCACTAAAATTCGACTCGCGGTGCGTAAAGCTGACAAACGATGTGCAATAATAAACACTGTACGGCCGCGAGAAATTTCAGCCATATTACGTTGTATGATGTATTCAGATTCATAATCTAATGCACTGGTTGCCTCATCAAATATGATGATCCGCGGATTTGTAATTAATGCTCTCGCAATGCCTATTCTCTGTTTCTGCCCCCCAGAGAGTCGCCCACCATGTTCGCCCACCGGCGTATCATAACCTTGTGGAAACTCGCTAATAAATTCATGCGCCCCCGCGAGATTGGCCGCCTCAATAACCTGCTCAAGAGAAGCTTCCGGCAAGGCAAGCGCGATATTATCGCGTATTGTGCCATTAAATAGTTGTGTTTCCTGAAGGACGACCCCAATCTGTTTTCTGAGCCAGTGAGGATCCGTTTGAGCAATATCTATCCCATCTATATAAATTTGACCGCTCGTAGGAATACATAAGCGTTGTATCAGTCGCGTAAGCGTGCTTTTCCCTGAACCTGAACGTCCTGCAATACCAATGATCTCTTTCGGTCGAATTGTTAATGAGATATTATCCAGTACTGAAGCCCCCCCCACTTGCCACGAAAAAGAAACCTTAGAAAATTTTATAGCCCCTTTTACTTCAGCCAGGGTCGCAGTACATTCTTGATGTTCAACGGGCATATTCAATATATCCCCAAGTCTCTTCACGGACACGGAGACTTGCTGGAAGTCTTGCCATAGCTGAACCAGACGTAAAACTGGCGTTGTCACCTGTCCGGCAAACATATTAAAAGCGATTAATGCCCCCACTGTTAATTGAGCTTCAATAACCAAATGTGCGCCATACCAGAGAATCGATACACTAGTAATTTTACTGACAAACCTCGATATCTGACTGGCTATATTGCCAAGGTTCTGTGTTTTGAAACAACTGGTGACGAATGACGCGACCTGTTCATCCCAACGTCGGTTCATTAAGTTTTCTACAGACATGGCTTTTACCGACTCGATACCTGTCAGGCTCTCCACCAGAAAAGCCTGATTTCTCGCCCCCTGTTTAAACTGCTCGTCCAGACGTTCTCGTAATATCGGAGTAATCGACATCGATAACAATATGTAGGGAACCAGAGAGACAATAACGATGAGTGTTAAGGGAATGCTGTAAAAAGCCATCACGATAAAAAACAGTAAAGTAAAAAACAAATCAAGACATAAGGACATTGCGCTGCCCGTTAAAAACTCTCTGATCGTTTTAAGCTCATGGACTCGTGCGACTATCACTCCGGCTTGTCGTTGCATGAACCACGTCAAGGGTAATGCCAGCAAATGCTTATAAAGCAGCGAACTGAGCGTTACGTCGATGCGCTGAGATGTATGAGCCAATTGGTAGTTCCGTAAGCCATTTAAAATAACATCGAACAGTGAAACCACAACCATACCTAGCGCAAGTACATCTAAGGTCGTCAAACTTTGATGAGTAAGCACTTTATCTACCACCACCTGGAAGAAGAGAGGGGAGATCAATGCCAGGACTTGTATAAAGAAAGATGCCAACAAAACCTCACCAATAAGTTTTTTATAGTGCCAAAATGCATTTGCAAACCAATTCAGATTGAATTCGCTTTTGATCTCCCCCCAAGAAAAACGGCGCGTAAAAAGGAATAAATGATAGTGGTCATTTTCGTCTGGATGAAACACCGTGGGTTTATCATGACTTATTGGCTGGATTAACCACTCATCATCCTTTACAGCCAACAATATTACATAACCTGTTTCTGGAAGTTCAATTATAGCTGGAAGGGGTAATTTTTTTAAGGCGGCTATATTGACCCCCTCTACACAACGGCATTTTAAACCAGTCTCACGTACTGCGCGAACAAACTGAACCTTAATGTCGTGATGATTATCCGTAGCATATTTACCTTGCAACGCCATTGTATTTACCGCCATCCCGTAATGACGAGCAATAATTGAAAGGCAAGACCACAAACCTTGTTCTAAAGAAATCAATTTATACATCCCTGTCATTTTGGCCACCGAGAAACCTCAGTGGCCAATATAATTACTGTACAAGCTCGACTGTAGTTGTTCTGGCCGACGCCAAAGAATAGCCAACCGAGTCCATATTTTCATCATTAGCATTATCGGATGTAAACTGGCAAATTTGTTGTTGCATTAAATTGAGTGAAAAAGAACTATCGCTCGTTTCTGCCAGCGGGAGAGGAATATTATCTTCAATATAATTAAAGATATCTTCCGGCACCCAGTCAGTTCCATCTGCAAATGTAATGTGTTCCACTTGATAGTTTGTTGAGATGAAGAAATTACTAATCGTGATACTGTCTGCACCCTCGGAAAAAGATAACACTAAATTATTCGTAGATCTTGAAACAAGCGTTTCTGATGCAAGAATATTCTCGTCAAATAAAATTGCATCAGAATAATCAATCATTGAACCCTGCTCATAAATACTATCTTTTCCATCACCAGCACGATAAATATATCTGTCGCTACCTTCCCCGCCTCTCAGACTGTCATTACCCGTACCGCCATTCAGAACGTCGTTACCGCTCCCGCCGCTCAGCGTGTCATTCCCGCCATAACCCAAAAGTGTGTCATCGTTATTCCAGCCACTGAGGATGTCGTCGCTTTCATTGCCGTAAACCGGGAATCCCATCCCCACCAGGTCGCTGACCGTCAGCGTGGTGTCGCCAAAGATCATATCGAATTGACGATTTGCATCTGAACTGAAATAGCCAGGGAGTGTAAGCGTGTCGCTGCCCCCCCATGCATGGATAAGCAGGTCGTTTCCTGATTTCTCTATCAACGCCTGAGTGAGGTCGGCCCCTTCGAAAACAAGGGTATTTACCGCGTTCCTGCCAGTATCAGCCACCCGGTCCTGTCCATCGCCGATGCGAAAAATATATCTGTCGCTACCGTCCCCGCCGCTCAGACTGTCATTACCCGTACCGCCGTCCAGAATATCATTACCGCTCTCACCATTCAGCCTGTCATCACCCGTACCACCATCCAGACTGTCATTACCTTTCCCACCATACAGCGTGTCATTCCCGTCATAACCCAAAAGCGTGTCATCGTTATCCCAGCCGCTGAGATTATTGCTGCTTTCATTGCCGTAAACCGAGAACGCCATCCCTGCCAGGTCGCTGACCGTCAGTGTGGTGTCGCCAAAGACCATATCGAATTGACGATTTATCTCTGAAGTGAAGTAGCCAGGGAGTGTAAGCGTGTCACTGCCCCCCCATGCGTGAACAAGCAGATCGTTTCCTGATTTCTCTATCAACGCCTGAGTGAAGTCAGCCCCTTCGAATACGAGGGTATTTACCGCGTTCCTGCCAGTATCACTCACCCGGTCCTGACCATCGCCGATGCGAAAAATATATCTGTCGCTACCTTCCCCGCCGCTCAG
>NZ_JBLFJW010000021.1:0-94393 GCF_047713085.1 Pantoea sp. sgz302252 | reverse complement strand
GGGCTGTCTCTTATACACAAATCCCTGACGAATTTGTCGGGGATTTTTTTGAACTATTTTCCCGTCTGTTGATCTCTTCTGATATCTCTCTTTTCGGGTTTTTAGTATGGTGCTTTCTGATTGTTTTTCATGGGCTAAACACACTTTCGGGCTTGCGCAACTGGGTGACCCGCGGCGTACCCGCCGTCTCGTGACTGTAGCCGCCTCACTCACTCAACACCCCGGACTTTCTATCGTGAAATCATCCCTGTCTCCCGCCGAAGTTGAAGGCGCTTACCGCCTGTTGCGTAACCCCTGCGTCTTTCCTGACGCTATCGCTGAGGCAGGATTTATTGCCACGGCCAAAGCCGCCCGGGAGCATCCGCTTCTCCTCGCACTGGAAGATACAACGACCATCAACTTCAGCCATTCCAGCGCCTGCGATGAACTGGGCAACACCACCACCAGCCCGAAAACACGCGGCCTGCTTGCCCATTCGGTACTGCTCTACGCCCCGGACGGCGCCCGGATGGTGGGCCTTATCGACCAGCAACGTTGGAGCAGGGAGACCGCCACCTATGGCAAAAAACATCAACGAAAAGAGCGGCCTTATGAAGAAAAAGAGAGCTTTAAATGGCAGTTGTCATCTCAGTTGATGGCGCAGCGCCTGGGCGATATTCAGTCAAATGTTATCTCTGTGTGTGACCGTGAAGCGGACATCTGGCAGTACCTGAATTACAAAACCAGCCAGGGGCAGCGCTTCGTGGTCCGGGCCGCGCAAAACCGGCGACTGGAGGATGGCGCAGGCAAACTGTTCGACCTGCCTGAAAGGCTGACGCAGGCGGGAAGTCATACGCTGAATGTGGTTCAGAAAGGGGGGAGAGCGGCGCGCCAGGCACAGATGTTCGTCAGCTACAGCGCGGTGAATATTGCCGCACCGGACGGGTCGGGCGAACAGTTGCCGGTGACGTATATCTGCTGTCGGGAGGAAGAGGAAAGTGGGGCCTGCTGGCATCTGCTGACGTCAGAAAAAGTGGAGAGTGCGGAGCAGGCACGCATCATCATCAGCTATTACGAGCGCCGCTGGCTGATAGAGGAATACCACAAAGCATGGAAAAGCGGGGGCACCTGTGTGGAATCGCTTCGTATGCAGACACGGGATAACCTGGAGCGGATGGTGGTCATCCTCGCGTTTATCGCCGTGAGGGTACTGGCGTTGCGCCAGGGCGGGCTGAGTGAGGAAACGCTGAATGAGCCCTGCGAGCAGGTGCTGAGCCCAATAGAATGGAAGCTGCTGTGGGTAAAACAGGAAGGAAAAGCCCTGCCAAAGAAGGCGCCGAACCTGAAATGGGCGTATCTGGCACTGGCGAAAATGGGTCGATGGTATGACAGCAAACGAACAGGACGGGCGGGCTGGGTAGTGATGTGGGAAGGCTGGTTCAGGCTTCAGGATGTCGTTGAGGGGTACAAACTGGCGAAGTCTCTTGATCAGGAGATCTGATCAAGAGACAGCTGAAAGGGAGAGGGAGCAAGTCATCCCCTCGCCCCTTTGGGGAGAGGGTTAGGGTGAGGGGAAATCAGCGACAGACTATGCCGCATCTCCACGCACAACAGGTGCCAGCGCTGAAGCCAAATGCTTCGCCTCCTGCACCAAAGAATCACGGGAAATCTCGCTGATAGATTTTGCGCCGGTCAGCGTCATCGCCACTTTCATCTCTTTTTCGATCAGGTTCAGCAAGTTGGTGACGCCCGCGCCGCCATGCGTTGCTAGCGCATACAGATAAGCGCGGCCAAGCAGCACGCTGTCAGCACCCAGTGCAAGCATGCGCACCACGTCCAGACCATTGCGAATACCGCTGTCGGCCAGGATCGCGATATCGCCTTTTACTGCATCAGCAATGGCGGGAAGCGCACGAGCAGAAGAGAGCACACCATCCAACTGGCGACCACCGTGGTTTGACACCACGATACCGTCAGCGCCAAAGCGAACAGCATCGCGGGCATCTTCTGGATCGAGAATGCCTTTGATGACCATCGGGCCGTCCCAGAATTCGCGGATCCACTCCAGGTCTTTCCAGGAGATAGACGGGTCAAAGTTGTTCGCCAGCCAGCCAATGTAATCTTCCAGCCCGGTCGGTTTGCCCAGATAAGTCGAAATATTGCCTAAATCGTGCGGACGGCCATTTACGCCCACATCCCATGCCCATTGTGGGTGCGTGACGGCCTGCCAGTAGCGGCGCAATGCTGCATTCGGGCCGCTCATGCCAGAGTGCGCATCACGGTAGCGTGCGCCGGGCGTAGGCATATCCACGGTAAACACCAGCGTCGAACAGCCTGCGGCTTTGGCTCTTTCCAGCGCATTGCGCATAAAGCCGCGGTCACGCAGAACATAAAGCTGGAACCACATCGGGCGCTTAATGGTAGGTGCGACTTCTTCAATCGGACACACGGAAACCGTTGAGAGCGTAAACGGAATGCCTTTCGCATCGGCAGCCCCCGCCGCCTGCACTTCACCACGACGCGCGTACATGCCACACAGGCCGACCGGAGCCAGCGCCACCGGCATCGACAGTGTTTCGTTGAATAGCTTTGTTTCAAGGCTGAGGTCGGCCATGTTTTTCAGCACTCGCTGGCGTAGCGCGACCTGTGATAAATCCTCTACGTTGCGACGCAGGGTATGTTCGCTGTATGCCCCGCCGTCGATGTAGTGAAACAGGAACGGCGGCAGAATACGCTGAGCGGCGGCGCGATAGTCGCTGGCGGCAGAAATGATCATGGCTTGTTCTCCCTTATGGTTCGTCAGGATCGCCGGGCAGGCGGGTGATACGAGCCTGTCGGGCCCGGTCTTCATCAAACTGTTTAATGGTGGTGTGAACGAATCCCAGATGCGCCATCATCGCCTGGCGAGCAGATTCCGCATCGCCTGCCAGAATTGCATTCAGCACGGTCTGGTGTTGCTCGGTTAGCCCGGCAAACACAGGAGGCACGAGGTACATCCGCTGACGGCTCTTAATCACCGAGGATTGCAGCAGCTCGAAGAAGCCGCGCATGGTCTGAAGCAAAACGACATTGTGAGAGGCTTCGGCGATAGCCAGATGAAAACGGACGTCACCCTGTGCGGCGAGATCAGGATCTTCACTTTGTGAGGCTTCAAAGCAGAGCCGAAGTTTCTCTTTATCGGCATCGGTGGCTCGCAGCGCGGCATGCCACGCGGTACTGGCTTCGATGGCGTGACGGGCTTCGAGAATATCGAAGGTGTAATCCGGATCATCTGCCAACAGGCTTTTCAGCGGCTGCACAATGTTTTGTTCAGACCAGGGCTCGTGCTGCCAACGCACAAACGTGCCGCCGCCGCGACGGCTTAACAGCAGCCCTTCGCTCACCAGTCTTGCCAGCGCTTCCCGTAACGAATTACGAGACACGCCAAGCTGCACAGCCAGCTGGCGCTCGGCAGGCAGCCGCATACCGGCTTCCAGTTGCTGTTCTTCAATCAGCTTGCGCACACGGGTTGCCACCTCGTCTGCCAGACAGCGCGGAGCAGTGCTCATGTAAAATTGGTCCTGCCAATAGGGCGATGTGAGGATAATGCAGATGAATGGTTAACCATATATTGCTATCAGGCAACGTGAATATTGCCTGTGATGTGAGTTCTGTGAAGGGGAAGGCAAAATGGATAGGGATTGGTAGGGCCAATTTTGCTGGCCTTCTCCGTGTCGAGAGAAGGCCAGCGGCTGATCAGGCTGATATCAGTTCGGTTGATTCTGGTGCCACGAGCAGTAAATCATTGCGTAGCAATTTTCCTTCTGCAAGGCATTGACCAATGACATCAGCAATGGTGCGTTTGAGTGTGCTGCTGGTTGCTTTAAAACCCAACATTCTTGAGACTGAGGTGACTATCTCATCCTCGGTCGCCCCCAGATTGTGGGCGACAATGGCCAGCACCCCTTCTGCAATTTCCCGGGGATGTATCATTTCCGGTTTTCGCAGTCCTGCTGATGAAACATTTTGACGATTACGAATTTGGATTTCAGTTTCCTTATAGAGTAAGAAATCACCGTCAAAGGATATCAATCCTTTTTTGCAGGCGATGGCAGCGGCATTTCTGACCGTGGAGTCAATTCTCGCACCGGCACGCTGGAGTCCCCATGCCGTACGTAACCGCACTATTACCTCATTGATATGTACTGGTGATTCCTGAAGAACAATTTTTTCAATCAAATCTGACAATATGCCAACAGGGGTTTCATGAAGCTCATATCCGGAGCTCGCGACTGGTTCCGACTCACTGTAGTCTGCGGAAATATTCTCTTTTGGCTTCGCACTATCCAGGCCAATTTCAACAACATCTTCACGTTCTACAGTGACAATTTCCACCGGTACCGCACGCTGAGAGGCGTATCCTTGCTCTACACGTTGCGCGAAAGCTTTTTTAGCACTCTCAATAGCACTTAACACTCTCTGCAATTGTTCATCAGGGCGCTGGAACCAATCGGTACTCCAGATGCGATGAATGATCCAACCGTGATCTTCGAGAACAGCCTGACGAAGCCGATCGCGTTCGCGGGCAGAACGAGAGGAGTGATAAGCGCTGCCGTCGCACTCTATTCCTATCAGATACCGACCTGGCATCTCAGGATCGGCAATAGCAAGATCAATGAAGAATCCCGCGATGCCGACTTGCGCATGGACCTGATATCCTTTTTTCTGCAATGCCGAGGCGACTTGTTCTTCAAAAATACTGTCCATGGGTCTGCCAGACTGGTGCGCCAGGGAGAGTCTGCCAGTACGGGCATATTGCAGGAATAATTTGAAGGCGAAAACGCCGACACCTTTAGCCCTCTCAAGATCGATATCTTCATCTGTGATTGAGGCAAAAACCTCGCACCGCCGTTTGGCTCGGCTGATTAAAACGTTGAGACGTCTCTCACCTCCTTGCGACCCTAACGGACCGAATCGCATCGCGAGATATCCCTGCTTATTTCTCGCATAACCCACGGAGATCATGATGACATCACGCTCATCTCCCTGAATATTTTCGAGATTTTTGATGAAAAAGGGTTCGTTGGGATGGCTCACGAAGAACTCTTCACACTGCGGATTAAGCCTTCTGAGAAGTTCGAGCTCATCCTGAATGGCTTTTCGTTGCGAGACGGAAAAGGTTGCAACACCCAGCGACTGGCCTGGATTTTTTTGCGCGTGAAAGAGGATAGCGGCGGCTATTTGTTTTGCTTCAATCAGATTGGCATTACTGCCGCCTGAATCGAAGATACCCTCAGGAATATGATGAAACAGGAGTCCCATGCCCGCTTCCTGCGTATAAGGACTCGGTACGATAAACAGTTTATTTTCGTAGAATTGATTATTTGAAACGGCAATCAGTGACTGATGGCGGCTACGATAGTGCCAGCGTAGCATTCTCTGTGGTAATCCTCTTGCCACAAACAAACCGAGGATACTCTCAATATCAGCAACCTGGGACGAATCATCATCGTCGTTGCTGACCTCTGTCATACGTGAGAAAAAGCTGGTGGGGGGGAGTTGGCGCTCATCACCCACAACAACCACTTGCTGGCAACGTGCAATTGCGCCAATTGCGTCTACAGGTTGAATTTGACTAGCTTCATCCATGACCAATAGATCGAACTTTTGTTTTCCAGGGATAAGAAACTGTGCCACAGACAATGGGCTCATCATGATGACGGGTTTTAATGCCTGAATGGCAGGGCCTGCTTTCAACATTAGCTGCCTTATCGGCATATGGCCTCGTTTGCGCGCCATTTCAGCTCTCAGCACACCAACAGGGCCTGCGGCTCCTGTTTTTGACGGAATACGTCTGTGATGGGCTCTGACAACTTCAATGCTGGATGCTTTGATACGCCTGCGATCGAGGTCAGCAAAATAGCTGACTTTACGCGAGTGGAGCTCACCATCAAAACGTGCAAGAGAAGGCTCTTCTGCCACCATGAGACGAAGCAGAGATTCGTAGTAAGCGTATTCCACTGAAGATTGGCCTTGATGCAATGGCAGGCGACCATCTGCAAGTTGATCAATAACGGCTGTCAGTCCTTGCTGACATCCTTTAACAACACGGTGTTGCCACATAACCCATTTAGAGAGTTGTTCTGAGGAGAGGATCCAGGTTGATAGTTTCTCCCTCAAGTGCGTTATAGAGGGCGAGTTTTGTGCCCCAACATTGAATAAGCACTCCATCGTTGAAGCCAGGTCTCTGGCCAGCGTTCTGATATCCTCCTGGAGGTTGTTGCTGCGCTCGCACAGTGTGGTGGCTTGCTGGAGCAATGCCCCGCGATCGTCGATGGTTGCCGCGATGAAACGTAACTCTGGATTCTCTTTGATCCATTGATAGCTGATTTCAAGTGCCTGCCAGTCTGACTGAGGACCCTGCCAGAGCTCGGCAAACGCGGTTATCGCTAAATCCTGATGCGATGCGACGGAAGCCTTCAGGTATTGAAGACTGATGATTTCTTCAACTAGTAAGAGCCGTTCATCAAGATGCTCTGCGGGATCCCGGAGGACCTGATGGGACGTTGCCTCAATACGGACGAGTTTGTGACTCATCATACTGATAAATGCCAACGGAACTCTGTTGAAGGAAAAATGATTATCGAACCATTGCTCAGGCGAAATACCATGTGCTTTCCACAGGATCTTTAATGCGGATTGAACCTGCTCTGTGGTTTCTTTTAGCTGATTTGTCAGGTGCCTCAGCATGTCTCGATCTGACAGACGACTGGCGAGTTGGCGGGCTTCTGGTCCGACATCTTTCAATGTCGCCATCCACTCAACTACGGCCTTAAGTATGTCGCAATCGCTGTTTTCTCCACGCCAGTGATGGCTAAATGCATTCGCGCCAAAGTCGTTAGCTTCGGTAATTTTTTTCCTTAAGGCCTGGGCTTTGATCAGGTGTTCGAGCGTTTCAAGTTGTTGAGCCAGAGGTAGAGAAGGATCGCGAAGGAGACTGCGCACTACTGTCCGAGACTGCCGCCACTCCGCGTTCATAAAGCGTAACAAGCCTGTATGAACGGCCAGATTATGTCGAACCTGGCTAACGTCTATGTCCCAGGCGGTTTCAACGACCTGAGGCTCCATTTTAATTTTGATTTCTTTCAGTTGGATAATGTCATTAACCAGCCCGGACGCTTGTTCAACGCCATACTCCCAGACAGAGGCGATGAAAGCTTCAGGGCTTACATCTGGCGCATCAGCGACTCGTGAACTCAGTTCCAGCAGACGCGAGATATCTTTTAGGGAGTGGTAAATGGGTTGCGTTCCGAGCTCCTGCGTCAACCGCTCAACCTCAGCCTGAATTTTGGGGAGCAATACAATCAGCTGAGTTGCGCTTGAAAAGGCTGAGGGCTGCAGGTTATCCGGAACCGTTTTCAACTCATCACGAAGGGCCAGCAGGGGGGTGTCTGCCTGACCCGGATGAATTTTACTGTTAATGTCATCAAAGCATTCAGCGTAGTTTTTGCCTAAATCAATCATTGCTCTGATATCTGGCAATGAAGTTGACCACGCTGGGGACGCAAGGGCTAAGGGCGACAGGGCCGGCGCCTCGTGGATCTTTTTCGCGAGGGAGAGCAGCGTTCCTGCATCCGATAAACTATCAGGTTCAGGTGTCGCGGCGACTATTTTGGCTGTCGATTTGAGATCGTCACTCAAAATAAGCAGATGATTATTCAGTGTTTCCAGACGGGGGAGAAGTCTGTCAACCTCACCGGGTAATATTTCCTCCAGACCTACGCCGTACCACGGATGTTCACTCGGAAGGCCCATTTCCTCCAATCTTTCAACGAGTTCTTTGACTAATGCTAAGCGCTTTGCCAGGTCGCTGCTATTCCAGTTCTCAAATTGTTCCAGTTTAAGGTCAATAGGAGCCTGGCCTTGCTGTCGCAGACGAACTAATTGCCCCATAACCTGGAAGGGAGTCAGGCCTGAGGGGGAATACACTTTATGTAATCTGGCAGGGTGCGCGTTAAGCGAATCTCGGGCCTCGGTTAAATTTTCAATCAACTCGTCCGGATACTCGCCACGGGGGGAACCCAACTCCCAGACACGTTTTAATTCCTCCAGAAGCAGACGTTTATTCGCTTTATTGCTGTGCAATTCAAGACAGGCATCGCCAACGCCAGATTGGTCTAACCGACGTTTAACCACGTCGAGTGCAGCCATTTTCTCGGCGACAAAAAGAACTGTTTTTCCATCAGCTATGGCCGTTGCAATAATATTGGCAATAGTCTGAGATTTGCCGGTACCCGGTGGTCCCTGAATGACCAGGTTTTTACCCTGGCGCACATCATGAATGGCAAGTGTCTGCGAGCTGTCACTGTCCATAATGTGAAGCATCTCCTTCGGAGAGATCAGTGGATCAATCGGGCAATCTTCAGCAAGTAAATCCTCTTTTTCATCAAATCCATCTTCCATAAGTGCACTAATGATTTTTTTGTCGATAAGCGACTCATCGTCAGGCCAATTCTCAGGATCGAGATCTCTGTACATTAGAAACTTCGCATAGGAAAACAGGCCTAACGTTATATCGTTAGTTTTCACTTCCCAACCTGCTTTTAACGAAACCGCTTGAGCCACAGTGTCAATATATTCACTTACATTAATCTCATCGTTTTCATCAAGATGCATTTCCGGGAGGGTAATATGGTGAATACGTTCAAGGAAAGCTTCGAGAGAGAGGTTAGGTATAATTTCATCGGCACGTACTTTTAACTTAAACCGCTCTCCGGCATTGCCTCGCTCAAGCGTTACGGGGATAAGAATAAGGGGCGCATAGCGAATATTATCTTTGTTAATAGGATCAACCCATTTCAGCATCCCTAATGCCAGATACAGGAGGTTAACGCCTTGCTCTTCTTCGAGGGTTTTTGAATCGTGATAGAGATCGAGCAGGCGTTGTTGCAAGCCCTTGGGGGTTAACCTGGTTTGCAATCTGGTATCAAGATGCTGAGATTTTATGTCCAGACTGTCTTCATCGAAATGATAGACTGAATCATCTTCTTCCTGCTCCTGGTTTTCCGGGGTGTCAGTCTCTGCCTTGCCGGTTTTTCCATGCAGAAAGGTAAACGCTTTTTTTTCACTGACTAACAAACGGTAAATTTGTTCCGAGCGCTCATCGATAACATCAAGAAATCGAGAACTTTTGGAGCGCGGGATATTAAGTAGTCGGTTCCTGGCGCTAAGGTCAAGGAGTTCGGAGCGGGCTTTTTCTAGTTTTTGCGCTAATGAGAGACTGCTATCCTGGAATACAGGGGTTTCATTTGTTGTCATACGATCCATAGCCTGATCAATAATAAATTGATGAACTTTATGAGATATATACTCATAAGCATGCCGTGTGAATTGATTTTATATACAGAAAAGATGCGTTAACTCTACGCTCTATCATAGGCGTTGTGAATGAAATTTCACAATAAATATCATTGAGGTAGAGTGGATTTCAGGCATAAAATAGCCCAATATATTTACATGAATTATATATTGGGCTATTAACATTGTTGCAGTTGAATATTGACGATTACCTATTGCAAATTTTTAGTAATTAAAACTCCGTCTTCGAAAAGCCAGTCATCTCTTTCAGGCCCATTTCACGGCCCAGCGCGGTCATTGGGTGGATAACCACCAGGCCACGGACGCTTTTCTTCAGCTTGCCCATATCAGCCTGCTCTTTTTTGGTGATGGCGCGGCGGTACGGCATATCAGCCAGTTTCTGTGCTTCTTTGCTCAGCTTCTGGCCATACACTTCACGCAGGCGTGCGATTTCTGTTTCCAGCGTCGCTTTCTCTTTTTCCAGCTCGGCATACTTCTCTGCGTCATCCACCAGGGAGAGTGCTGGCTGCAGGTGACGAATAGCGTCCAGGCGGTCGCTCAGGCGTTTGATTTCGTTCTTTTCTACTTCTTTCATAGTCTGTGGCTTAGTGATGTAAAAGACGTTTGATACCCCATAGTATGCGCGTTGAGCGTTATTCCTGATAGTTAATTATCGATATTGTTCCGGCGAAGACGAGCGTTGATAGGATTTTATTAAGCCTAATAATATGAAAAATATAGAATTTTTTAGAAGTGTCTGTCTGATCGCATTTTTGCGCTTTAAGTGAACAAAAAGGCACATTTTCCTCAGCAAAAACGAAGCGACCGGACCAGGCTTAAAGAAGGTAACCGAAGAGGAGGGAAGATGATGGCTAAGATGGGTGAGAACATGCCGAAGATCATCGATAAAACGGTGGATTTCATGGCTTCCAGCCAGGCGTTTATGGAGTACCTGAAGAAGTCTTCGCCGCTGAATCACATTCCTGAGCATATCCCCGAGGAGAAGGCTCAGCTCTTTCGTGAACGGCTGGAATACTATCGGGATCTGTATAAACCGGTGTGTAAACGGGAAAGTGAAAACCAGGACTGAGCCGATTACTTCTGAAAGGCTTTTTTCAAGCTGATTCGGGAAATCAGCTCAGTGAGTGACAGCACCATGGTTGAGCGTACAACCTGCTGGTAGCGCTGCTTTTGCATGGCAAAGAGTTCGGCATCGCTGGTCTCAAAAAGCGGCTGCGGCGGCAGGGCGGCAACGCAGTGCAGTTCGCCAAAAGGGCCGAGGATTTCATCGTCCGTAAAGGCGTATTCATTGCCGTCGTGGTTGAGTTCTTCTCGCAGTGCCATCAGCAGTTCCGCATCTTCATACTCTGCACGGCTGATAACGCCCAGGCCGTAGATAAGTTTCAGACGCACAGACAAATCGCCCAGCGGCCCTTCGCCGTCCAGCAACGGTTCCACTGCGTATTTCACCGCGTAATCGTCTTTGCGGAAGACCTGAAGCACCAGCATGTTGACCGCCTCGGTCAGTAACTCGACGGCGGTAATCAGGAAGCTTCGAACGGTTTTGCCAGCATTCAGACGCTCAAGCACACGGTTTTCAAAGGCCTGGGTCTCTTCCATTATTGCCTGCATATCTGACAATCTTTTGTTGAGGTGCTGCTCCACGAGCAGCACCGGGTCGTGCATCATTTGATCGCGTGATATGCGTTAACCGCCTCCGCGACCACGTCGCTGTTGGCATCCAGCCCGGAGACTTGTGCCAACGCGGCCTGTGGGCCTTTCTCTTCGATAAGCTGGGCCAGTTCCAGCGCCTGTGGGTCTTCTTCACTGCGGTAGTGCATCGCACCCGCAATCCCTTTCACCAGATTTGCTTGCGGCAGGCCATATTCCAGCGTGCCGAGCAGCGGTTTAATCAGACGGTCACCCGCGCTCAGTTTACGCAGCGGCTGGCGGCCAACGCGCTCAACGTCATCTTTCAGATACGGGTTCTCAAAGCGACCGAGGATTTTCTGGATATAGGCAGCGTGTTTCTGCGCATCGAAACCGTAGCGCTTAATCAGCACCGCGCCGCTCTCTTCCATTGCGCCTTTCACCACGGCACGAATGTTTTCATCGAGAATCGCGTCGCGAATGGTCTGGAGACCAGCCAGCTTACCGAGGTAGGCGGTTATAGCATGCCCGGTGTTCAGGGTGAAGAGCTTGCGTTCCACAAATGCCATCAGGTTATCCGTTAATTCCATTCCCGGAATGGTTGGCAGGGTGCCTTTAAACTGGGTCTTGTCGACAATCCACTCACTGAAGGTTTCTACCGTCACTTCCAGAGGATCGTTAGTGGCGGAGGCAGAAGGCGGAACAATGCGGTCAACAGCGGAATCCACAAAGCCCACGTGCTCAGCAACCCAGGCTTTGTCTTCTTCGGCCAGCGCTGCATCAACGTGTCCTTTCAGCTGAGTGGTACCACGCACCATGTTTTCACAAGCGATGATGTTCAGCGGCGTATTGTTGCCAGCGGCTTTACGTTTCGCCAGGCCTTTAGCGATGGCCGGAGCAATGCGTTCAAGTACAACCGGGCCAACGGCCGTGGTCACCAGATCAACCTGAGCAATCAGCTCCACCACGTCATCGCCGATGCTGCTGACGGCATTTACGCCAGACACGGTTTCAACCTGCTCGTTCTCGCCAACCACGTGCACCTGATAGCTATGACGGGCATTCAGGGCATCCAGAACCACCTGATTCACATCGGCGAACGTCAGGGTGATACCCGCATCGGCCAACAGTTTGCCGATAAAGCCACGTCCGATATTACCTGCGCCAAAATGTAATGCTTTCATAGTCTTAACCTTCATCAATGTTTTTACCCGAGAGGGCTCGGGTGAGGGACTGCAATTGTTACCCCTCACCCGAACCCTCTCCCTTTCGGGAGAGAGTATCCCCGTCATACTTCAAGCCGCAGATGCGTTGGCTGTCCTCGCTCACCCCAGTCACTTACTAAAGTAAGCTCCTGGGGATTCTCTGCGGAGCCGCCTTTCTGCAACTCGAATTATTTAGGGGATAGTGTCCATTACGCTTTGTTACCCGAAATCAGGGCCAGCACTTCAGCCACGCTGTGGGTCGTCGCCAGGCGCTCGATAACAGATTCGTCATCCAGGGCGTTGGTCAGGCTGGTGATAACGTGAATGTGCTCGTTATTACGCGCCGCGATACCAATCACCAGGCGGGCAATGTCGTCTGGCTCATCACCAAATTTCACGCCGTCCGGGTACTGACAGAATACCACGCCGGTTTTCAGCACACGGTCTTTCGCTTCGATGGTGCCGTGCGGTACCGCAATAGACTCACCCAGATAAGTTGGGGTCAGTTTTTCACGTTCCAGCATCGCTTCAACGTATTCCGGCTCAACGTAGCCGCCTTTCACCAGTTGCTCACCGGCAAAACGAATCGCTTCTTCTTTGCTGAACGCTTTGCAGCCGAGGAAGATGTTTTCCGCGCCGAGTTTGAACAGATGGCTGTCGTCCTGCTCGAAACTGCCTTGCAGCGTTTCACGGACTTTTACTTCGTTGTCTTCGTGACGCTGTGCCGCAACCAGACGCTCAGTCAGGCTGGTGTACAGACCGCTGTCGAGGAAGTTGGTCAGCGAAATGTGCTGGGCCTGAGGCACCTGGCGCATTGCACGTTCGGTCAGATCGCGGTGAGTGATGACCAGGTCAACGTCTGGCGGCAGGTTGTTGATGGCGCTGTTGGTCACAGAGATGTGGGTCAGGCCCGCATCGGCGACTTTCTTACGCAGCACGCCTGCACCCATCGCGCTGGAACCCATACCGGCATCACAGGCAACGATGATTTTACGCACGTGGCTCAGGTCGTTAGTCACATCGCCTGCGGTCAGCGGGGTCGCTGCACCTTTAGACTCAGCTTTCATGTCCTGCATACGACGGGTCGCTGCTTCGATGTCGTCTTCTTCTTTGACTTTGCTGGTTTTCAGCAGGACAGCCGATACCGCGAAGGAGACCGCCATTGCTGCACAGATAGCCGCGATGTTAGCGAAGTACGCGCCTTTCGGGGTCATCGCCAGCACCGCCAGGATGGAACCCGGAGAAGCCGGAGACACCAGGCCGCCGTTCAGTATGGTCAGGGTGAAGACGCCAGTCATACCGCCGAGGATAACGGCCAGGATCAGACGTGGGTTCATCAGCACATACGGGAAGTAAATTTCGTGGATACCGCCCAGGAAGTGGATGATAGCCGCGCCGCCCGCAGACTGTTTCGCACTGCCGCGACCGAAGAACATGTACGCCAGCAGAACACCCATACCAGGGCCTGGGTTGGCTTCAATCAGGAAGAAGATAGATTTGCCGAGCTCATGGGACTGCTGAATACCCAGCGGCGAGAAGATGCCGTGGTTGATGGCGTTGTTGAGGAACAGGATTTTCGCCGGTTCAACAAAGATAGACGCCAGCGGCAGCATGTCATGGACAACCATGAAGTTAACGCCAGCCGCCAGCACTTTGGACAGCACTTCAACCGCAGGGCCAATGCCGAGGAACGCCAGAATGGCGAGGATCATCCCGATGATGCCAGCGGAGAAGTTGTTCACCAGCATTTCGAAACCGGACTTGATCTTACCGTCTACCCAAACGTCAAAGCGTTTAATCGCCCAGCCGCCCAGAGGACCGGCAATCATCGCGCCGAGGAACATCGGCATGTCTGCACCGACGATAACGCCCATGGTGGTGATAGCACCCACCACGCCACCGCGGTCACCGCCAACCAGACGACCCCCGGTATAACCGATGAGCAGTGGCAGCAGATAAGTGATCATCGGCCCGACCAGCTTCGCCAGCGTTTCGTTCGGCAACCACCCTGTTGGAATAAATAATGCGGTGATAATCCCCCACGCGATAAACGCGCCGATGTTTGGCATCACCATGTTGCTGAGGAAGCGACCAAAGCTTTGCACTTTGATCTTGATATCGGATGACATAAAAACACCCCTTCTTATGTTTACTGTCGCGCAGGCCAAAGCCCGAGGTTTGTTGTTAATTGGCGGCAGAGGTAGCCGGACCCTGTTGATGATGCGAAATCTGGCACTGAATCGTTCAACTGTCCAGTTAGCATCCTTTGCTGTGATCTTTGTCACGCTAATATAGGGTGGTAAGCGTTAAATGAGGTGATCTCAATCACAAAATGACTGTGTAAAAAAAGGACTAAGCGCAAAAAACAGTCCCAACAAGTCTATTAATGTGATTTGTCTCGCATTTTTTGGTGATGGGTTTGTTGTTAATGTGTGATTCTGGTCACAAAATATTTTTCCTTCAGACAAAGCCTGATGTGATCCAGGCCTAAATTTGCCCTAACCCGTTGCCACCGCTGTAACTGAATGACAAACGGCACAAGAAATAACCCGCTGTGGGCATAGCGAGAATAGCAAAGCCTTATTATGCTTGAGTGACAGTGGGAGAGGCGGTTCCCACCAGGGCACATTTCCTTTCCTTCTGAGCGTAATAAGAGGCAGCTATGTTTCTTAACTATTTTGCGCTGGGCGTTTTAGTTGTCGTCTTCCTGATTATCTTTTACGGGATAATCATTCTTCATGACATTCCCTATTTGATCGCGAAATCCCGTAATCATCCGCATGCCGATGCCATTCACGTCGCAGGCTGGGTCAGCCTGTTCACGCTGCACGTCATCTGGCCGTTTTTGTGGATCTGGGCCACCTTGTACCAGCCAGAGCGCGGCTGGGGGATGCAACAGGCACAAAACGACACGCTGGCGGATTTGAAGCGGCGAGTGGCGGCCCTGGAGCAAGAGAACAAGCAGTAGCACGCGTCGCGGAGACTGGTTATGGACTTGCTCATCATTTTGACCTACGTCGCACTGGCGTGGGCGGTATTTAAGATCTTCCGCATTCCGGTGAATAAATGGAGTGTGCCAACGGCGGCGCTGGGCGGTGTGTTTCTGGTCGGCGCGTTAATTCTGGGCATGAACTACAACCACCCTTACACCTTTACGGCGCAAAAGGCGGTGATCTCCATTCCGCTCACCCCGCAGGTGACGGGCGTTGTCAGCGAAGTGACGGATAAACAAAACACCTTAATTCGTAAAGGCGAGGTGCTGTTTAAAATCGATCCGACTCGCTACCAGGCTCGGGTCGATCGCCTGAAAGCCGATTTGACGACCGCCACACATAACGTTGATGCGATGAAAGGGCAGTTGGAAGAAGCCATCGCCAACACCACCAGAGTGTCAGCAGAGCGCGACCGGTTGTACAAAGACTATCAGCGTTATCTGCAAGGCAGCCGCGCTCGGGTGAATCCTTTCTCTGAAAGCGATATCGATAATGCCCGGCAGAATTACCTCGCGCAGGATGCGCAGGTGAAAGCTTCCGTGGCCGATCAGGCGCAGATAAAAAGCCAGCTTGAAAGCATGCAAAACGGTGAGCAATCGCAGATTGCCAGCCTGCGAGCTCAGCTGGCGGAAGCCACTTACAATCTCGATCAAACCACTATCCGCGCGCCCAGCGATGGCTATGTCACGCAGGTTTTGATTCGCCCCGGCACGTACGCCGCAGCGCTGCCTTTGCGCCCGGTCATGGTGTTCATTCCTGAACAGAAACGACAGATTATTGCCCAGTTCCGGCAGAACTCTTTGCTGCGCTTGAAACCCGGTGATGAAGCCGAAGTAGTGTTTAGCGCCCTGCCCGGCGAAGTGTTTCCCGGCAAGCTGACCAGTATTTTGCCTGTGGTGCCCGGCGGCTCTTATCAGGCGCAGGGTCAGTTGCAGTCGCTGACCATCGCCCCGGGCACTGACGGCGTATTGGCGGTGATTGAGCTACAGCCGAATGAGGAAGTGGATGCGTTACCAGACGGGATCTATGCCCAGGTGGCGGTCTACTCCGACCATTTCCATCATCTCTCCATCATGCGAAAAGTGCTGCTGCGTATGACCAGCTGGATGCACTATCTGTATCTCGATCATTAACCTGAATTTTTACGTCGCCTGCGCCATACTGATATTTTTGCTGAATATCAGGGAGCAGGCGATGAAACTGATTGGGAGTTACACCAGCCCGTTTGTGCGTAAAATTTCGGTGATCCTGCTGGAAAAGGGGATCACCTTCGAGTTTATCAACGAGATGCCTTATCACGCCGTCAACGGCGTGGCGCAGTACAATCCGCTTGGTAAAGTGCCCGCGCTGGTCACCGATGACGGTGAGTGCTGGTACGATTCGCCGATTATCGCCCAGTATATTGAGCAACTGAATATTGCTCCGGCACTGGTGCCGCGTGATGCCAAAGCCGCCTTGCATCTGCGCCAGCTTGAAGCGTTGGCCGATGGCATTATGGATGCGGGTCTGGTGTCTGTACGCGAACAGGCACGCCCGGCGGCGCAGCAGTCGCCGGAAGAGCTGGTGCGGCAGCGTGAGAAAATCAGCCGTGGGCTGGACGCGCTGGAAAGCTATGTGGCTGATGGCACGCTGAAGGTGGACGAGCTGAACCTGGCGACCATCGCCACGGCCTGCGCTGTGGGTTATCTCAATTTCCGCCACGTCTCTCCGGGCTGGTGCGCCACGCGTCCCCATTTGGTCAAACTGGTCGGGACACTGTTCCAGCGAGACAGTTTTGCCCGCACAGAACCGCCAAAAGCGTAACGCGATCAATAACTCTCAGGGCAAAAAAACAGTACAATTCCTGCACGTTGATTCCCCCTCTCCCGTCGGGAGGGGGCAAACCACAGGCTTATTCATGACCACCGAAACCCCTTCGCTGTTCAGTCAACTTCCCGCCACGGACCGCCTGTTGCGCGATCCGGCGTTTCTTCCTCTTATCGAGCATTTCGGCCACAGCCAGCTTGTCGCGGTATTGCGTCAGTTGCAGGATGAGGCACGCGACAGCATTCGTGAAAACAATGTACTGCCGGAGTGGTGCCAGAACTGGCATCAGGCGGCAGAGGCGCGCCTGGCCGGAGATACGCAGAGCAAGCTGCGTCCGGTGATAAACCTCACTGGCACCGTGTTGCACACCAATCTGGGCCGCGCTTTGCAGTCGGAAGCGGCTGTTGCGGCGGTGAGTGAAGTCATGCGTTCGCCCGTCACGCTGGAGTATTCGCTAGATGGTGCCGGACGTGGGCATCGTGATAGTGCGCTGGCTGAATTGCTGTGCCGTCTGACGGGCGCTGAAGACGCCTGCATTGTGAATAACAACGCCGCGGCGGTGCTGTTAATGCTGGCGGCAACGGCAAACGGCAAAGAAGTGGTGGTTTCACGTGGCGAGCTGGTGGAGATTGGCGGCGCGTTCCGCATTCCGGATGTGATGCGCCAGGCGGGTTGCACGCTGCATGAAGTGGGCACCACCAACCGCACTCACGCCCGCGATTACGTGAATGCCATCCACGATAACACAGCCTTGCTGATGAAGGTCCACACCAGCAACTACAGTATTGAAGGCTTCACCAAAGCGGTTGATGAAGCTGAACTGGCCTCCATCGGGCTGGAGAAAGGCATTCCGGTGGTGGCGGATTTAGGCAGCGGTTCGCTGGTGGATTTGAGCCAGTATGGCCTGCCGAAAGAACCGATGCCGCAGGAGCTGATTGCCAGCGGCGTGAGCCTCGTCAGTTTCTCTGGCGACAAGCTGCTCGGTGGCCCGCAGGCGGGCATTATTGTCGGCAAACGTGAGCTGATTGCGAAGCTGCAACAGCACCCGCTCAAGCGTGCGCTGCGCGCCGATAAAATGACACTGGCGGCGCTGGAAGCCACGCTACGTTTGTATCTGCATCCTGAAAAATTACCGCAGGCATTGCCAACCTTACGCCTGTTAACGCGCCAACAGGATGAGATTCGTGAGCAAGGCGAGCGCTTACTAGCGCCGCTGCAAGCGCACTATCCTGATTTCACCGTGCGCCTTGAGCCGTGTCTGTCGCAAATAGGCAGTGGTTCGCTGCCGGTTGATCGCCTGCCTTCTCAGGCAGTCACGTTCACGCCGAATGACGGACGAGGCAGCACGCTGGAAGCGCTGGCAGAAAGTTGGCGACAGCGTGAATTGCCGGTTTTAGGGCGCATTTATGACGGGCGTTTATGGCTGGATTTGCGCTGTCTTGAAGACGAGGCGCGCTTTCTGGAGAGTGTGTTGAAATGATTATTGCCACCGCCGGGCACGTTGACCACGGCAAAACCACCTTATTGCAGGCTATCACGGGCGTAAATGCCTCTCGCTTGCCGGAAGAAAAAGCGCGTGGCATGACCATCGATTTGGGGTATGCCTACTGGCCGCAACCCGATGGCCGCGTGCCTGGGTTTATTGATGTACCAGGCCACGAAAAATTCCTCGCCAATATGCTGGCGGGCGTAGGCGGTATCGATCATGCCCTGCTGGTGGTGGCGTGCGATGACGGTGTCATGGCGCAAACCCGCGAACATCTGGCGATTTTGCAACTGACCGGAAAGCCGACGATCACCGTTGCCTTGACCAAAACCGATCGCGTTGATAGCGCACGTATTGCCGACGTTCATCAGCAAGTCACCGACGTTTTGCGCGAATACGATTTCAGTGAAGCCACTTTGTTTGAAACAGCAGCCACGGAAATGCGCGGCATCGAGGCTTTACGTGAGCACCTGCTGAATCTGGCAGAGCGCCAGCACGCTGAGCACCAATGTTTCCGCCTGGCGATTGACCGGGCATTCACCGTGAAAGGCGCAGGCCTTGTCGTGACCGGCACGGCGCTGACGGGCGAGGTGAAGGTTGGCGATACGCTCTGGCTGACAGGCGTCAACAAACCCATGCGCGTGCGTGGGCTACACGCGCAAAACCAGCCGACAGAACAAGCACACGCCGGGCAGCGTATAGCGCTGAACATTGCCGGTGATGCGCAAAAAGAAGACATCACCCGCGGCGACTGGCTGCTGGTGCAACAGCCCGCAGAACCGTCAGAGCGCGTCATTGTTGAGCTGCAATGCCACACGCCGCTCACCCAGTGGCAGCCGCTGCATATTCACCATGCCGCAAGCCATATCACCGGGCGCGTCTCGCTGCTGGAAAATAATCTGGCGGAACTGGTCCTGGATACGCCGCTGTGGCTGGCAGATAACGACAGGCTGGTGCTGCGCGATATCTCTGCCAGAAGCACGCTCGCAGGGGCATGCGTGGTGACGCTGAACCCGCCTCGTCGCGGTAAACGTAAGCCGGAATATCTGCAGTGGCTGGCGCAACTCTCTCAGGTGAGCACGGACGCAGAAGCATTCGATGTCCACCTGCAACGCGATGCGCTGCGCCTGAGTGAATTTGGCTGGGCGCGTCAGCTTAATGACGAAGGCTTAGCACCGCTGCTTCAACAGCCGAACCTGCTGCGAGCGGGCGATAGCGTGCTGAGCGGCGCACTGAGCCAGCGCTGGCAGCAGAAGTTGATCAACGCCTTGTCCGTTTACCACGAACAGCATCGCGATGAGCCGGGGCCAGGCCGGGAACGTCTGCGCCGTATCGCGCTGCCGATGGAAGACGAAGCGCTGGTGCTGATGTTGATTGAGCAAATGCGCACGTCGGGGCTTATCAACAGCCACCACGGCTGGCTGCATCTGCCAGATCATAAAGCCGGATTTACTGACGAACAGGCTGTGTTGTGGCAAAAAGTTGAACCGCTGTTTGGCGATGAACCCTGGTGGGTTCGGGATTTGGCGAAAGAAACGGGCAGCGACGAACAGGTTATGCGCGTGACGTTACGGCAGGCAGCGCAGCAGGGGATGATTACGGCGATCGTCAAAGATCGTTATTACCGCAACGATCGGATTGTGCAGTTTGCCGGATTGATCCGCCAACTGGATCTGGCGCGGGGATCAGCCTGTGCGGCCGATTTTCGCGACAGCCTCAACGTGGGCCGCAAGCTGGCGATTCAGATTCTTGAATACTTCGACAGGATTGGCTTCACTCGCCGTCGCGGTAACGACCACCTCTTACGCGACGCGTTGCTGTTCCCGGCGGCAGAAAAATAATCGGCCAAAGGCGGCAGGTGAGAGGCCTGCCGCTTCACGTTATTTCTTCGTGTCGGCGTCAAAAAAGAGAGAGATATTCCCCGTAACCTTCCGCGGCTAAATTCGCTTTCGGGATGAAGCGCAGCGACGCGGAGTTAATGCAGTAGCGCAGGCCACCTTTGTCCTGCGGTCCGTCCGGGAACACGTGTCCGAGATGGCTGTCGCCGTGCTGAGAGCGAACTTCGGTGCGCACCATGCCGTGGCTTAAATCTCTGATGTTGCGAACATTGTCTTCCACCGGGCGGCTGAAGGCAGGCCAGCCACAGCCGGAATCAAACTTATCCAGCGACGAAAAAAGTGGCTCGCCGGAAACAATATCGACGTACAACCCCTCCTCAAAATGCTCATCATATTTGCCGGTGAACGGGCGCTCGGTGGCATTTCTCTGGGTGACGTTAAATTCCAGTTCGGACAGGGCCTGAACGGATTTCGGGTCTTTTTGATACGGGCGGCTCATGGTTATCTCCTGGTTGGGATCGCGTCAGTGAAAACGGAATAAGGCTGACGTGGAGTGATAATCAGATAATCACGGAGAAGAGAACGACGTCAAATTCCTCACAGAAAAGTTAACAATGGCGGCCGGTGTCTGCCGTCCGCAGTGAAACCTTTGTGGCTGTTTTAACGTCAAAAATGCCGGATGGCGCTACGCTTATCCGGCCTACAAAATCTTTCGTAGGCTCGGTAAGGCGTAGCCGCCACCGGGCAGTGAGAGTTAATGCCCTGCCGCAGGAGCGCCCGGAGCGCCTGAACGGACAAACGGCGGACGGGTAAACCAGATAATCAGGATCAACCCCATAAAGCCCCAGCCGAGCACCCAAAAATAATCAATTGTCGACATCATGTACGCCTGCTGCGTGATGCTTTGCTCAATCATCGCAAAGTGCTGCTGCGTTGGGCCACCCATCTTCTGCACATAATCCACCGCCGCCGGGTTATATTGCGACACGCTTTCCGTCAGATTAGCGTGGTGGAAAATCTCCCGACGCTGCCAAATCCAGGTGGTGAGCGACGACGCAAAAGAGCCGCCAAGCACGCGGAAAAACGTCGCCAGGCCTGAACCTTCCGCCACTTCATTGCCGTGCAGGTTCGACAGCACGATGGTGGTCAGCGGCATAAAGAAGAATGCCACGCCAATCCCCATAAACATCTGCACGCCCGCGATAGTGCGGAAATCCACATCAGTGTTGAATTGCGCGCGCATCAGGCACGACATGCCCATCGTCAGGAACGAGATGGAGCACAGCAGCCGCAAATCGACTCTCGTTGCGTAACGGCCAATGATCGGCGTCAGCAACAACGGCAAGAAGCCCATCGGCGCGGCCGCAAGCCCAGCCCAGATGGCGGTGTAACCCATCTGTGTTTGCAGCCACTGCGGCAAAATAATGTTGATGGCGAAGAACGCTGCGTAACCGAGCATCAGCGCGAGCGTGCCAATCGCGAAGTTACGCTCCTTGAACAGGCGCAAATTCACGATCGGGTGGCGCTCGCCCAGTTCCCAAATCACAAAGCTAATCAGGCTAATCGTGGACACCACCGACATCACGATGATAGGCGTCGAAGAGAACCAGTCTTCGTCATTCCCTTTGTCCAGCACCACCTGCAGCAGCCCGACGCCCAGCACCAGCAGCATGATGCCGATATAGTCGATAGGCGACGACTGCGTGGTTTCTTCTCTTCCTTTCAGCTGCGTCCAGACCACTATCGAGGCGAAAATCCCGATCGGCACGTTGATATAGAAAATCCACGGCCAGGAGTAGTTATCGGTTATCCAGCCGCCGGTAATCGGGCCGACAATAGGCGCGACAACGGTAACCATCGACAGCAGCGCGAGCGCCATGCTTCGCTTCATCGGCGGGAAGATGACCAGCAGCAGCGTCTGACACATCGGGAACATCGGCCCGGCGAAAAATCCCTGCAGCGCACGGAAGATGATCAGCTCCGTCATGCTGTGGGCAAAGCCGCACAGGAACGACGTGAGCGTAAAGAACACCACCGAGGCGATGAACAGCCGCAGCTGCCCAAAACGGCGGGTAAACCAGCCGGTTAGCGGCAACGCGATGGCGTTACACACTGCGAACGAGGTAATTACCCATGTGCCCTGATCCGAACTCACCCCGAGATTGCCGGAAATAGTGGGCAGCGCGACGTTGGCGATGGTGGAATCCAGCACCTGCATAAACGTGGCCAGCGACAACGCAAGCGTCGCGAGGAACAAGCTTGGGGGCGTATAGGCCGCCTTCGGCTCAGACATAGCTTCTCTCTTAACGCTGGGCTACGGCGCTGCTGTTGTCATGAAGGATTTTCGCCACCAGTTTATCGGCCGCTTCCATTGGCGTTTCATACACATCGGTGGTGAATCGCGGCTGATCGACGGTTTTTTGCGGCAGAAGATGACCATCAACATCACGGATATCCACCTTCGCGTTCATCGACAGACCAATACGCAGCGGATGCTTTTGCATGTCATGCGGGTCGAGCGTAATACGAACCGGCAGACGCTGAACAATCTTGATCCAGTTACCGCTGGCGTTCTGCGCAGGCAGCAGGGAAAACGCGCTGCCGGTGCCGATCCCTAAGCTTTCAATCGTGCCCTGATACTGCACATCGTCACCGTACAGGTCGGCATTCAGCGTCACTTTCTGCCCTAAACGCATATCCTGCATCTGGCTCTCTTTGAAGTTGGCATCAACCCAAACCTGATCCAGAGGCACGATAGCGAGCAGCGTGGTGCCTGAAGTGACGCGCATGCCGAGTTGCACAGCGCGCTTCGCCACATAACCGCTGACAGGCGCAACAATGGTGCTACGCGCGTTGTCCAGATAGCGCTGGCGCAGGGTCGCCACGGCCGTTTTGATTTCAGGGTGACTGTCGATAACGGTGTCATCCACCATCGCCTGATTGGTTTTCAATGCCTGTTGTGCGGCAACCAAATCGCTTTGGGCGCTGGTGACGGCATCGCGATAGTGCGCCAGATCTTCCGCAGCAATGGCACCGGTTGAGAAGATTTTGGCACGGCGAGCGTAGTCACTTTGCGCGGTTTGCAGGGCGACTCTTTTCGCTTCAACCTGCGCACGGTAGTTATCTGCGGTGCTGTACAAGCCGCGAACCTGACGCACGGTATTGGCGAGGCTGGCCTCAGCCTGCTGAAGCGCAATTTCAGTATCGCTTGGGTCGAGCAGAACCAGCGGCTGGCCTTTCTGCACGTAATCGCCTTCATCCACGGTGACCTGCGTGACCGTGCCGGCAATCTGCGGTGTCAGTGTGACCTGGTTACCGTTCACATAGGCATCATCGGTCGTTTCGTAATAACGAGCGTACAGCAGGTACCAGGCCAGACATCCGGCGGCCACCAGAATCAGGATCAGCAACAGGATCGCAAAATTGCGTTTACGTTTGCTCGGGCGTTTTTCAGGCGCCGGAGCGGTGTTTTCCATGGACATAGCGTGTGGCCTTAATTAGCGATGGGGGGCCGTAAATTCATCCGGCAGCATTTTGATAAGCAGGCCTTGTAACTGCCGGGATTCTTCAGGCGTCAGGTGGGCGGTTAAGTCCGCCAAAATGGTGGTCAGGGCTTCATTCTGAAACGTATTGCACAGCGTTTGCCCTTTTTCCGTCAGGGCCAGGATCACCTGACGTTTGTCCTGAGGATTAGGGTGACGTTCAATCAGGTCATTCTTGACCATCCGTTCAACCATCCGGCTCATCGCCCCGGTGTCCATCTGCAAGCTCTTGCAAATTTCAGCCGGGCTGGTGTTGCCTTTATAGATATTAATCAGAACCTTAAATTGCGGGGCGGTGATGCCGCTGCCAGAAAAATAGTGGCCGATAAGCTGGTCTTTAAACTGGTTTGCCAGATGAAAAAGCAAACCCAGATGCAGGTTTTTGTTTTGGGAAAGTGTTGAGGAATTCATGATAGCTGCCTGGTCAGTAATTAACTTTATGATTACTGCCTGGTCATCAATTGTCAAATTCTGTC
Organism: Pantoea sp. sgz302252; assembly: GCF_047713085.1. Classification (NCBI taxonomy): domain Bacteria; kingdom Pseudomonadati; phylum Pseudomonadota; class Gammaproteobacteria; order Enterobacterales; family Erwiniaceae; genus Pantoea; species Pantoea sp. sgz302252. The sequence continues at coordinate 70,082 of NZ_JBLFJW010000021.1, read as the reverse complement.
AGCGTAAAGCACACAGATTGACAAATCAGAGGCGGGTCGCAAATGCCTGTGCAACGCTGCAGGCCGCTTAAGTTTCTTGCGTGTGGGTTTCAGGAAGGGGAATTCAATACGATGAATACTGTTTCGATTGCTGTAGGGTTTTGTAGGCCCGGCAAGCTTGCGCCGCCGGGCAAGAAAGCAGGAGCCAGAATATGTCAAATTACAGGCGTAGTTATCAGAATGGGGGCACCTGGTTTTTCACCGTCAATCTCAGGAACAGACGAAGTGATCTCCTGGTTCAACAAACAGGATTGCTGAAACAGTCGATTGCACGGGTGAAGTCTCGTAAACCATTTCATATCAACGCTTGGGTTGTCTTACCTGAACATATGCACTGTATCTGGACGTTGCCCGAGCATGATTGCGATTACTCCAGCCGCTGGCGGGACATTAAAAAGGGATTTACCCGAGGGTTGCAAATGTCTGATATCTGGCAACCACGCTTTTGGGAACATACCCTTCGTAGCGAAGAGGATTACCGTCGCCATATGGATTACATCTACATCAATCCCTTGAAACATGGCTGGGTAAAACAGGTGTCGGATTGGCCCTATTCGACCTTTCACCGTGATGTTCGGAATGGGCTTTATCCCTGGGATTGGGCCGGAAGTACCCTTGATATTTCGGCTGGGGAGCGGCCTTATTCGCCGGATGGCGCTGGCGCTTATCCGGCCTACAACACCCTGATACCCCGGAGGTCCGGCAGGTTTGTGGCACGATAAAGCCGGATGGCGCTAGCGCTTATCCGGCCTACAACACCCTGATACCCCGGAGGTCCGGCAGGTTTGTGGCACGATAAAGCCGGATGGCGCTAGCGCTTATCCGGCCTACAAAACCCTGATACTCCGGAGGTCCGGCAGGTTTGTGGCACGATAAAGCCGGATGGCGCTGACGCTTATCCGGCCTACAACACCCTGATACCCCGGAGGTCCGGGAGGTTTGTGGCACGATAAAGCCGGATGGCGCTAGCGCTTATCCGGCCTACAACACCCTGATACCCCGGAGGTCCGGGAGGTTTGTGGCACGATAAAGCCGGATGGCGCTGACGCTTATCCGGCCTACAACACCTTGATAATCATCATATCCCGTAGGCCCGGCAAGCTTGCGCCGCCGGGCAATTCGTCATCACCCCTCATTCACCCAAATACGCATTTCCCCTTCGCCGCGGTTGGCCCAACTGAACCACGGAATAAAGGTCAGGGTTTGCGATGTTGCTGAGGATGGCGAGTGGTCGTAGTGCCACAGCGACTGCTGTTCCGGGTTTGCCGAGCCTTTGCGGAGCCCTTCGGCCTGAATCAGGACTTTATGGGCAAAAAGACCTTTGCCTTCGAAGGCATTAAACGAGGCGTTCTCCGGCAGCCAGAGGTTGTGCAACGCTTCGCCGTTATCAGCTTGTTCCAGGCAATAGACCAGCGGCCCGCGCTGAACGGCAACTTTTCCCGCAACATGGCGTACCAGAGGATTGCCATAAACGCGGCGCACTGGCATGGGCAGCGTGAGCGTCAGGGTATCGCCTTCGTGCCATTCGCGGTTGATATGCAGATAGCCTTTGCGGATATCTTTCTTCACCTCGATACCGTTCAGTGTGACCTGTGGAGCGTCGCACCAATCAGGCAGGCGCAGCGCCAGTGTGTGTTGTACTGGTTTCGGTGAATCAATGGCGAGGGTGACTTTATCCTGCCATGGGAAATTACCGCTGATGCGCAGGCGCAGGGTGTCGTCACCCACCGAGACTTCCGCGCTATTACCGACGTACAGGTTGACGTACAGCGCATCCTCGCGTGGCGTGTAGATGTAATGGCCGAGCGATGTCAGCACGCGCGCGATATTCGGCGGACAGCAGGCGCAGCCAAACCAGCGCTGACGAACAGGTTTCACGTGATCGTAAATGTGATTGAACGGCAGCGTTTTCGGATGCACTTCCAGCGGATTGACGTAGAAGAAGTGTTTGCCGTCCAGCGCCATGCCGCCCAGCACCGTGTTGTACAACGCGCGTTCCATCACGTCGGCATACTGGCTGTCGGCTTCCATTTCCAGCATTCGGCGGGCGAACATCATCAGGCCAATCGAGGCGCAGCTCTCGGCATAGACGCTGTCGTTCGGCAGATCGTAATCGCTGCTGAATGCTTCGCCGCTGCTCTGTGAGCCGATGCCGCCAGTGATATAGAGCTGGCGCTGGGCCATGTTGTTCCACAATCGCAGGCAGTCCTGCCTCTTACTTTCATCCTGACTGAGCCGCGCCAGATGCGCCACGCCGGTCATCAGATAGACAAAGCGCACCGCATGGCCAATCGCAGTTTGTTGTTCAGCAAGCGGTTGATGTGCCTGGCTGTAGGGCTTGTCTTTCACCATCCACGCCGGGCCGTAAGTATTCCAGTACGAGGTCTTTCCGCGCTTTTCGTACTCAATGTCATAGAAATGGGGCTGCGTTCCCCGCTGTTCGACGAAGTACTTCACCAATGTTTGATAGCGAGGTTCTTGTGTGACTTCATATAAGCGCATTAACGCCAGCTCGATTTCCGGGTGCCCGGGGTAGCCGTGCAACTGGCTTTCGCCAGGGCCAAAAACGCTGTCGATGTGATCGGCGAGTTTACACACGACCTCCAGCAGACGGCGCTTGCCGGTAGCCTGAAAGAACGCAACGCCTGCTTCAATCATGTGTCCGGCGCAATAAAGTTCGTGGCATTCGGCCAGATTGGTCCAGCGCTCTTGCGGGGCTTTTACCGTGAAATAGGTGTTGAGATAGCCGTCATCGCACTGCGCGGCGGCAACCAGTTCAATCACCTCATCGGCCGTTTTTTCCAGCTCGGCGTCTGGCTTTTGGCAAAGCGACCACGCCACGGCTTCCAGCCATTTCGCCACATCGCTGTCCTGAAAGACCATGCCGTAGAACTCGCCCTGCTGAAGTCCGGCGGCGATACGGAAGTTTTCAATGGCGTGGCTGGGATCGGCTTCTGCGATGCGATCGTTAAGCGCATCCCACTGATAAGGGATCACGACATCACGAACCAGTTGCTGATACTGGCCCAGAAACGGATCGCTGATTTTGAGCTTATGCAGGTCGACTTCCATCACAGACATAGTGTTCTCCTTAAGACTGAACATGGCGCGCGCGAAGATCGGTACTGATGCGCGACATCATTGGATTATTGAGCTTGCAGGCGCGGATGGTGAAGGCCAGCAGCAGGTGGAAGAGGGCGGGCAGAAGTGTCTCCATCGCCGTCATGCCTTGCAGCGAAGCGGCGGTTTGATTGCCAGCTCCTGGTTGGTAGGCGACGAAAATAAACACCAGGCTGATTATCCCGGCGCTGGAGGCCCAGGCGAGCTTGATGCAGAACAGATTGAAGGCGAAGTTCATGCCTGAAGAGCGCACGCCGGTTTTCCACTCGCCGTAGTCATCGGCAAAAGCCATCAGGCCGAAATGCAGCGGCAGAGTGAAGCCGAGAATCACGCCGTTGCCGAGGATAACCGCCAGCCAGAGCGTCTGCCACGCCGGGCCCGTTGGCAGGAACCACATCATCACAGCCAGCGCGGCCAGCACGATATTGGTGTAGTAGTAGAGTTTAACGGTATCAATGCGTTTCGACAGCGGGCTGACCAGCACGGAGCCAAGAATCGAGGCGAAGGTCACCATGGTGAAAAACAGCGAGGTATACGCGGTGCTGCCTTTCAACACGTAGGTGATGAAATACATGTACCCGCCGCCACGAATGTTGAACACGTTAATCAGCAGGAAGGACATCAACAGCATCAGCAACAGTTGGTCATTGTTGCGCAGCCCGGCGAGGTGTTCGCGCAGGGTAAATTTGCCCATCGCGTCCAGCGGCACACGCTCACGCACCCAGAAGAAGCAGCACAGGAACATCACCACCGCCACGCCACACAGAATGCCGACACCCATTTGATAGCCGTGTGCGGCATCGCCTTTGCCAAGTGTTGAAACCAGCCACGGCAGCCCGACGGAAACCAAAAAGCCCGCCACGCCGCACAGCACAAAGCGCCAGGACTGGCAGCCGAGCACTTCCGAATGGCGAGTGGTCATGGTGTTGATCAGCGCACAATAGGGCACGTTGATGGCGGTATAGCTAACGGAAAGCAGCAGATAGGTACCAAATGCCCAGACGATTTTCAGGTTCATGCTGACATCGGGCACGGTGAAGGTCAGGAAGCCGATTACGCCAATCGGTACGGCGACCCACAATTGCCACGGGCGAAAACGCCCCCAGCGGCTTTGGGTTCGGTCGGCAATCACGCCCATTATCGGGTCGGAAATCGCATCAAACACGCGCAGAACGATAAACATCGTGCCGACCAGCGCGGGCGTCAGGCCAAAGACATCGGTATAGAAAAAGGTCAAAAAATTCATGATAAGGCAGGTGATTACCGTGCCACCGGCATCGCCTAACCCGTAACCAATTTTTTCCCGCAGCGACAGCGTTTCACTGGCGGCCTGACGGGCGATATCGGTTTGTGTAATCGGGGCAGAAGTCATCGAAAACTCCTTACGTAGGTCAGAGTGCGTGACCCGCATCGCGGCGGGCTTCTTGTTGGGTTTGCAAACACCCTGATTCATTCTGCCTGGAATTGCTGGGGCAACAAGGGAAGAGGAAAGTATAAAAAGATAACGATTCCGACCTGGTGGCTAAACTGTGATCGTGATCCGGTGATAATGCATTTTTTGATGAATAATCAAGATGAAAGCGCATTTATGACCAACCATAAAGTGGAAAAGTGAATATCCATGCTCGAATTATCCATAGCGTTTCCGATTCAGGTTCAAAATGGCGGATTGTTTATTTCCCGCGGAGTGGGGAGTCATCCTGCACGTACGCTGGCCTCCTGGGAGTTGATTTTTGTCGAACGGGGTCAGTTGCAAATCCGTGAAGAGGGCGAGCTGTTAACCGTCGCGGCAGGGGAGAGCTTGTTGCTTAAACCCGGGCGACGTCATGTCGGCGAGGGGGAATTTCCCGCAGACCTGAAATTTTACTGGCTCCATTTTGAGTGGCTGGGATCGCGACCCGATCCTGCATTACGGCAGACGTTGTTGACCCTTCCCCAACAAACGCGGGTGAGTGACGCGCAGTACGTCATTTCGTTGTTTCGTCAGTTTCTCAGCGAGCAGGAGAATATTCACCGCAGCATCGCGCTGGAGTGCATCTTATTGCTGATTTTACAGCAGATCAGTGCTTCAGGCTTGCAGGAGCACGCCGACGACAGCCCCGGCGTTGCGCTGGCGTACAAGGCGCAGCAGATTATTCGCACGCAATATCATCTGCCGCTTTCCACCTCACAACTGGCCCGTGAACTTCACTGTAACGCTGACTATCTGGGCCGCGTGTACCGCCGCGTCTTTCATCTTACGCTGACGGAAGCGCTGCACCGCCAGCGAGTGATGGCAGCAGAGAAGCTGCTCATCAGCGACTCCCGCTCACTGAAAGAGGTCGCTGAACAGTGTGGGTTTAGTGATACCGGCTACTTCCGGCAAATCTTCCGTAAACATACCGGGCTAACGCCTGCGGTGTGGAAGCGGCGTTACTGTAAGGAGCATATTAATTCGTGATATGAATATATAATTTAAATATATATTAAATGATTATTAATGCCCGTTGTTTCATAATTTCTAATGATTTTTGTGTTGCCAGCCCTATGGAGTCGTGTAAAACACTATGTCGAATTGATTCTGTATGTGCATGTATTTTTCACACACGCTGGATGGACATATCTTATGTGTACGTCATTTATGATTGGTAATGACCTATTGTTTGATAGCAATTGCATGCGCTTTTGTAATCTAACAAAGGGTGATGATATCTGTTTGCCGGGTGTAAAAGGCCGGTGTTTCAAATGTCTGGTCGTACATTCAAGGGAGGGGCTTGCAACGAGGAAACAGCTTTTTGAAGAAGTGTGGGGGGATTTCGGCTTATGTGTGAGCGACAGTAGTTTACTTCAAACCATTTATGCGTTACGCCGCGATCTGAAAGATTTTGGTATTCACGATCTCATTATTACGCATCCTCGCCTCGGCTACCAAATCAACCCAGCTTATGAAATATTACCTGTACATAAGCCTCCAGGTGATACTCCCTCATTGACAGCTCCAGCTCCAGCTCCAGCGCCGAGGGTTGATGAGCCAGACAGTTTGAAAGTAGAACTCATTAATAAACATAATGAAACTGAGCGAATATCCTCTAAAACTCAAACGGGGATTTCCGCGACTCTGGTATTGCATGGGCGGAAAGTACTGGTGATAATCCTGTTTCTTCTTATCGGGTTTGTCTTTTTTGTGCTCTCTTATCTTATTAGAAAAACTGAACATTATCATTATCGCCAGAATGGTGATGAGGGCGATGTCTATATTATTCAGAGCCCAGGGAGTTCCCTTTCTTCATGTCGATGTGTAAATAATAAGCAGATGGGAACTGTTGATATTCAGGGGTGTATTTGTGAAAGGGTTGATGAAGGGGAGTGAATATTTATTAGATGATAACTTTTGATGGTGTTTGACAATTTATTATTCTCTCGATGATGAATATGCCAGGCAGAATGGTGTTACTGCAGCATAACAATGCGCAGTGACTCTTATTATCTCTATTCTGCAATGAGGTGTTAACATGAAAAGCACAGATATTAATGTAATTGCTTACCCCGCGTGGGAAAATGGTGGTAGCGTCTGGTACAGCGTTTGTATGGTCACTCTCTATAATTGTACTGATGAAGATATACTCAACCCCGCTATCGCGTTCTCGGTGGACAGTTCGCAAAGCTTGTCCTCTTATACGAATTTTTCTTTCACTCAGAGTGGAACTACAGTGACGGGCTTTTTAACCGAACACAATGTCGTTCCTGCTGGAGGGTCTGTTTCTTTTGAAATAGGTGTCAGCAATAATTCTGGGGTTTCCATTGGGAATTTGCCTTTTGACTTTACTGTTAATGGTGAAGATGCGGATCCGCCTGCTGACGATCAGCCGCCGAGCGTACCGACTGGCCTGAACGCAACCTCAGTTGGCGCACAGACAATTAGCCTTAGCTGGGAACCTGCGACAGATAACGTCATGGTGGCTGGGTACCAGGTTCAATACAGTGCGAACGGCATCCCACCGGCGATTATTCAGGTGAGTGGCACCAGTGTGATTCTTTCGGCGCTGGTGCCGGAAACCGCCTGGAGCATTTACGTGTGCGCTTATGATCTCAATAACAATATGTCAGCATGGTCGGAACCTTTGCAGGTCACCACGACCAGCGCGCTTCCCGATCCGGGCCCCTGCACGATTTCTGCGGCACCTTATATTGACTATACCGCCTGGCCTACCCCTCAGTGCAGTAAGTACGGAAGTGAGTCCGGCTTGAAAAATTACATTTTAGGCTTCATTGTTACAGGCACCGTTGACGGTGAACCCCGTCCTTGCTGGGGGGGGCAGTCTGCGCTGTCTGATTCTAACGATCCGAATTCGGAAGCCGTCTATTCAGGCGATGCGACAATAAGCGAATATGGCAAAAGCGACATTGCCGCGCTGCGTGCCGCGGGTGGCGATATTGTGGTGTCGTTTGGTGGCGCATCAGGTCAGCTGATTGAAGAGACCATCACTGATATTCCTGCGCTTGTCTCGCTCTACTCGGGCGTCATTGAAAACTATGCTCTGACCATGATTGATTTTGACATTGAAGGGGCTGCATTGCAGCGTAAAGACATTCTTCAGCGTCATCTCTCGGTCATTTCACAGGTTCAGGCGCTCTATCCTCAGCTCAAAATCTCATGGACTTTGCCGGTAGATGGCCAAACAGATCCCGCATCCCAGGGTTTCAGCAGTTATGGTCGTGATTTCTTGTCAATGATTGCTGAGGCAGGTTTTTCGCCTTCAATGATCAACGGGATGACGATGGATTTTGGCGCCACCAACCCGCCGCCGGATGTTTATACAGGGTGTGTTTATGCGCTGAATGCCATGCAGGCACAGATTGCGGCTTATTTCCCTAAATGGACTGCGGCGCAAATCTGGCGGCGAATGGGGGCAACACCGATGTTCGGCATCAATGACAACGCCACCGACTTCACACCGGAAAACCAGCAACAGCTTCTCGCATTTGCACGCGAAAATAACCTTGGATGCTTGTCTGGATGGGACGCGACACGAGACTACAACCAGGGGTTGGCTATGTGTCATACCAGTACGCATAACAACGTTTATGCCTGTACTTATGAAGGAGACGACTCTTATATCTACAGTAAAATTATTGTTGAGTATCAGCATAATTAATTAGCGGGATCAGGCATAGAGTGATTTGCCCTATGCCTGTATTTCTTGTGATTACCGCAGATTGTTAAAATTCCACGTCAGCGTCAGGCTGTAACGCCAGTCTCGATTGTTATTGTCTGTTGGCACATCGCCGACGGGTTTTGCGGCTTCGACGCTGACGCTGTAATGGCGGTTATCGCCCACCATCACCCCGGCTGCGACTGAACCGAGGCGCTGATGGCGAAAGCCTGGTTGGTTGTACCAGGTTTGCGCTGTGTCGGTGAGCACATAGGGTTGAATGGTCGCAAGCCAGGTGCTGTCTTTGCGCATGTGCAGATAGCGCAGTTCAAGCTGGCCGCCGTAACCGTAATCGCCGCTGGCTTCGCTGTCCTGATAGCCTCGACCAAAATGCTGTGCGCCGAAGCTGACGCGTTCCGGCTCCGGCAAATCATTGTTCGACCAGTCTCCTTCCCATGACGTCGAAAGCTTCCAGTTTTCGGCCATCATCCACGCCGCATCCAGATACCCTTTCCACAGCGTAAAATTAAGGTCTGTTCCTTGTGAAGGCGCGGCATCAGCGCCCAGCCCATCAATGCCCTGGCGCAGCGTGAGGCGGCTGCTGACGCTGGCGGTGTCGAAATTGCGCGCGCCGTTAATGCCTAATTCGAAGGCCGGGTAACGCACGTGCTGGTGCTGAGTGTCGAGGCCGTAAGTTTGCCCGCCGAGTTTTGCCTGCAAATCGTAATCATCACGGCGATCGGTGTAATCGAAGCCGCCAGTGAGATTGAGCTGTTTTTTGCGGGTCAGGATCAGCGGATAGCCAAAGCTGACGCCGCCGTTGTACTGCGTCGATTTTTGTCGCGCATCCACGGTGATGTTGTTTGGCAGCGAGAGCAACGGCGTGAAATCCTGCGGATTTTCGCGGTAATAGCTGCCTTTAAGCTGCATGGTCAGCCCTTCGTCGTTCAAAAACTGCTGCCAGTTCAGGCCGAGGTAAGTCTTGCGCGTGTCTTTATCGAGCGGGATCAGCGTCGCCACGCCAAGCTGATCGCCATAGCTTGTCAGGTTGCTTAACGTGCCGTTGACCAGCGCCAGATTCTGGCCTTTACGTGTGTCGAGCGTGGAAGAGATATCCCAGATGTGCGGCTGCATGCCAGTGACTTGCATCGCGGCAGCACCATAAATGTTCTTCGGCAACTGGGCATTTGCTTCAATGGGCACGCCGGGTGTTTGGGTCATCAGCTGGCTGTAGCGGTCGAAAGTGTCCTGCGTGAGCGGCTTTTCCGCCATGATTTTTTCAGACAACCTTTTCAGGCGAGCGGCGACATCCGGATTGTTGCTGTTGATATCGCTGTGCGCGACGTAACCTTCAACCAGCACGATTTTGATGTTGCCGCCCTGAAAGTTGTTATCCGGCAGCCAGGCGTAGGAAAGTGGATAACCGTCAGCTTTGTAGCGCTGGGTGATATCGTTCACCAGCCCCGCCAGCGTCTTTAGCGGAATGGTTTTGTTCGCGTAGGGGCGAAAAGGTTGCAGCAATGACTTTAGCGGGTAAACGGTGCCGCCAATGAACTGAATATGATTGACCTGGATAGGCGTATCCGGCGTCAGTCTGGACTCCGGTTTTTGGACAGTCACTTTCGGCGCAGGGGTTGCAGGTGCAGGCGGCGCGATATCCGGCGCGGCTTTGGCCGGGTTGCTGGGGTCGATAATGGCGGGCAGAGTATCGGCGCGAGCCAGGCTCAGCAAGAGCAGAGCAGGCAGCGCAAAATAAGCGTGCTGTTTCATAGTGCAATCCCTGTTCTTAGTCCCGTCTTCGCGGGTGGTCACTGCTGTGAAATGTGCCCCCTGGCCCGGGGGCACAGAAAAGACCATCTTAGTTTTGTTTCGGTTTCAGAATGCCGCCGACAAGCGTATTCAGCCCGTTCAGCGGATTGGTGTTGGCGCTACTCTGCGTTGTTGTGCCTGCGCTGGCGGTCACACCTGCCGTAAGGGTATTGACGGTAGTGTTCACGTTGGCGACAAGTCCGTTGTTGTTGGTATTCACCGAGGCGTTGGCAGACACATTGCCGCCGCTGCTGGTGGACGATGAGGCTGGTTTAACGAGGCCACCGGTGTCCGTCACCGTTTGCCCAACGTTCTGAACCACCTGACCAACACCGTTCAACCCTGTGTTACTGCTGCCGACTTTGGTACCCACATCGCTGACGGTCGTGCCAACCTGAGTCAGCAGATTATTAACCGGTGCGCCAAGGCCAGTTGTGGTGCCGACTTCCTGAGTCACACCCTGCACGCCTCCGAGGGTTTTATCTACGACGGTAGTCGTGCCGGTAGTCAGTTTGGTCACGCCAGCGCTGTTCACTGTGCTGGTGAGGCCGGTACCGGTATTGCTGACAAGCTGTCCGGTGCTGTTAACAACATTGCCTGCAACGCCTGTCACACCGCCAAGCGGGGTGCCGGACGTGGTGCTGGCAAGATCGGTGCCGACCGTGGAAACCGTATTCCCAAGCGAGGTTACGGTGGTGGTCACACCTTTCACCGTGGTGCCGATGCCGTTAGGATTGGTTGGGTTGCCTATCCCGGTTGTGACACCCGTCCCGACGGTAGACACGGCATCACCCACGCCGGTGACTGTGGTGGAGACTGTTGAGGTCACCGGGTTATTGGTTGGCAACTGGCTGCCGAGGCTGTCGACTGTGGTGCCGACGGCGGTCACGGTTTTACCCGTATCGCTCAGGACATTGTTCAGCGCTGCCGTAGAGGTGCCTCCACCGGAGCCTGTTCCTCCGCCACCGGTTCCTGTGCCGCCACTGCCGGTACCCGTTCCTCCGCCACCGGTTCCGGTACCACCACTGCCGGTACCCGTTCCTCCGCCACCGGTTCCGGTACCACCGCCGCCAGTGCCTGTTCCTCCACTGCCGGAACCATTACCGCCACCATTATTGGCTGTCGTGCCGCCACCGCTGCCGTCATCGGAGCCTGATCCGCTGCTGCCAGTCGTTGGGTTTGTTTTTGCAGTTGAATGACTTCCGCCTCCGCTACCGCTGCAGGCGGAAAGAGAAAATGCGAGTAGCACCGCCACTGCGATAACGCTTAAGTGGCTAACGTTATTCGAGGCCATAACCATACTCCACTAAATAAAACGCCGGGCGGCGTATTAATGAGTGTATGTGGAAATAGAAGAGCTGCACTGGCCTAAGGAATGAGCAGAGAAAAAATTTCGGGTTTGTTGAAGTTTCATATAATAGGAAGATAACCGCTTCGTTATGGTGTTATTTTAAAACAACAGGTTGCGATTATTGTTTTAGTTAAGTGCAGCTAAATAGTGTGCTTTGTCATGGAGCGGTAATTAAATATCGGAGAAATTTAAGAGTAATCCTAATAAATGAACGAGGGTTTTAAATGAGGAATATATCTTTGTTTTACGCTGCCGATCACGGAAAAAAATGGGCCCTGTTATTCAGAGCCCTTTTATTTAACAACCGCTCTCTTGCCAGGCTAATTCTATTTCCTCGGCAAGAATTTTGACCCCCGCTTCGATTTTATCGGGCTCAGGGACATAATTCATGCGCATGCACTGATGCGTATGCGGCCACGGTTTATCGAGCCCTGGGAAGAAGAAATCACCCGGTACCATCAACACACCGCGCTTTTTCAGACGCTGATAGAGCACTTCAGTGGTGACTGGCAAGTCTTTAAACCACAGCCAAAGGAAAATGGCGCCTTCGGGCTTATGAATCAGGCAACGCTCTTCCGGCAAGTAACGGCGGATAATGGCGATAGTTTCCTGAACGCGCTGGTAATAGAAAGGCTTAATAACCGTTTCTGAAAGACGCAGCAGGTCTTTGCGCTTGATCATTTCGCACATCATGGCTGGGCCAATACCGCCTGGCGACAGGCTGATAATTCCGTTCATGTTGCTGATGGCGCTGATGATTTTCTCGTTGGCGATGATTATCCCGCAGCGGCTGCCCGGCAGGCCGAGTTTGGACAGGCTCATGCACAACACGATATTGGGGTTCCACAGCGGGCGCGCTTCGCTAAAGATAATGCCCGGGAACGGCACACCGTAAGCGTTATCGATAACCAGCGGAATGCCGTGTTGGTTGGCCAGCACGTCGAGCTTCATCAGCTCTTCATCGGTGATCACATTGCCCGTAGGGTTGGTCGGGCGCGAGACACAAATCATCCCGGTCTCTTCAGTGACACGCAGATGTTCAAAGTCCACGTGATACTTGAACTGGCCTTCTGGCAGCAGCTCGATGTTCGGGCGCGCAGAGACAAACAAATCGTCTTCGAGGCCAGAATCGGCATAACCGATGTATTCCGGCGTCAGCGGGAACAGCACTTTACGAGTCGAACCGTCGGCGCGGCGGCCGGCGAAGAGATTGAACAAGTAGAAAAACGCGCTCTGGCTGCCGTTTGTTAGTGCAATATTCTGTGGGTCGATATCCCAACCCAGTTCTTCACGCAGCATCTCCGCCAGCAGGGCCAGCAGCTCTGATTTCCCCTGCGGGCCATCATAGTTACACAGGGCTTCCGTGGCTTTACCGCTTTCCAGCATGTCCGCCAGCAGCTGATGAAAATAGGTGTTCATCTGCGGGATCTGCGCCGGGTTACCGCCGCCAAGCATGATGGCACCGGGCGTGCGCAGGCCATCGTTAAGGTCTTCCATCAGGCGGGTGATACCGGAATGACGGGTGAATTTGTCGCCAAAAGCTGAAAAAGTCATATGCAGGTGTGTAGTTGATCTGGGTTCAGGGGCTAACCATACCCCCTGCGCCAGTGAGGTGCAAACTGCCGGAGCGCGCCTGGTTCAGGCATTTGTGCTGAAGTTTTAAAGTGAGATGGACGATCCCTCTGCAGGCTGAAGAGGGATTTTGTTTTGGTCAGGGTTTTCCGGCCCAGACGACCATGACTTTATCTTCACCGCGTTCACGGACGAATCCATAGCCTTGTGATAAAGAGAGCGTGGTTTGCTTGCCCATCCCAATCGCCGGATGGCGGGCGCGGAACTGACCGAGTTTCTGCCAGTGAGCAACCGTTGCCGCGTTTTTGCCGCTAACATCCTGCCAGTTCATGTCTGAACGCGTGCCCTGTAACGGATCGGAACCGGTGGGCCCAAACGGACGATCAGATTCGTCACCATAGAAAATTTGCACAGCACCTGGGGCAAGCATCAGCAGTTCAGCCGCTTCACTTCCTCCATCACGGAACAGGCGAGTGTCGTGGGAAGAAAGATAACTCAGCACGTTGAAGCTCTGAAGGCTCTCGGCCATGTGCTGCCAGGTCATGTCGACAGTGGCGAAACAATCGACCGCTTTTGCCGCCTGGTCCTGGTAATCAAAGTTGATCATCGCATCGAAACCGTGGCGATAGTATTCACTTTGCATCACGCCGTGGCCCCAGGCTTCACCCGTCATCCAGAAAGGTGAGTTATCCAGGGCTTTGTCTGGATTCGCTTTTTTCCATTCTGCCAGCGCTGCTGTGGCTTGCGTTTTGAGCTGATCCCACGCCGGAAGTTCGACGTGTTTAGCGGTATCAACCCGGAAGCCATCAATGCCGTAATCCCTAACCCATTGGCTCAACCAATGAGTGAGATAATCCCGCGGCGTGTAGCCCGCGATCGCTTTGGCGGCGGTATCAGGTTTGTGCTGATAGAAAACAGGCAAGCCTGACACAGCTTTCGATTCGGTTTTCAGGTCAGGTAAAAAGGCGAGTGACATCCTCAAATCGTCAAAGCCGGGGTTGTCATAATCGCCGATATCGGTGCGAATCCACTGCTTGCCCCACCATTTGTCCCAGGCAGCTTTGTCGCTGAAGTTAATGTAATCATTAAAGCTGTGCCAGCTTTGCCCAGCGCCGGGCTTCCAGTCGGTCCAGTGTTCGCCCAGCGTTTTCTTCAACTCATCGCCTTGCAGATAAAGCGCGCCAAACTGGTATTGCTGCATATCAGCCAGCGTGGCGTAGCCCGTATGGTTCATCACGACGTCAAACAGCACGCGAATGCCGCGCTTATGGGCTTCGTCGACCAACTGGCGTAAATCGTCTTCCGCTCCCATATTGGCGTCGAGCTTTGTCCAGTCCTGCGGGTAGTAGCCGTGATAGGCGTAATGCGGGAAATCGCCCTTGGTACCGCCGCCCACCCAACCGTGGATTTGCTCAAGAGGGGAGCTAATCCACAGCGCGTTGATGCCTAACTGCTGCAGATAATCCAGTTTAGTCGTGAGCCCTTGCAGATCGCCGCCGTGGAATGTGCCTGTCTCCTGCATGCCGTCTTTATGGCGGCCATAGCTGTTGTCGTTGGCGGGATTACCGTTCACATAACGGTCTGTGAGAACGAAGTAGACGGTTGCGTTGTGCCAGTCAAAAGCGGCTGGTTCGGCTGTTTGCGCATTTTCCAGCAACAGCAGCCCGTTGCTGCTGGGATCGGGTTGAAGTGTGATTTTGCCATTGCTGACCACGACGGTTTGTCCGCTGTAAAAATCACGAACTTTGCTGCCTTCTGCAAACGTTTTGCTGACATCCACCGTGAGCGGTTTTCCATCCCAACGAGGGCATTGGCGAACTTCAACTTTTGCCGTATCTGCGGTGGCACTTTCCACACCCAACATCAGCGTTGGCGTGCCCGAGCGGGCATCGAGCGTTAACGTGTATAAACCGTCGCGAAAAAGCCGCCATTGTGGCGGAGTGCCATGGCAAGGTTCCAGCGAAAGCATCTCGTTCAGTTTGACAGTGCCGGAAGGCTGCCAGCACTGCTGGTCAAAATGTAAAGTTAAAGGACGAGTACCCTTCGCGAGCTTTTGCTGACTGACAAACTTCCCGGTGCCTTCCGGCGTAAAGGCGGGGAAATCCGCAGAAGTCCATGCCGCCAGCGCCATGCCGGGCAGCAGAAGAGGAAGCAGAGCGGCAAGTTTCATTCCGATCACCTGTTGTCAGTTTTTTCTCATTTTGCCAGCGTTATGCCAGCGCTAACTCCTCCTTGCAGGGGAATCCAGGGGAGGATGTGAAAGGGTGAGTGATCGGGCTCAAAAATGCCGTTAATTTTCTGCGATAAGCCGTGCAATTTCAGGAATATGAGGCGAAATAAAGCAAATCATGCATGACATCGTTTCAGATTTTGACTATTTCTTTGGGTGCGCCGGTGGGGTATTTTTGATATGATTTGTAATTCATTTCTCGAATTTACGAAAAATACAAGGTGTTGGAATGCATTTATCCGACCAGGAGACCTAATGATATCGACTCCCATTCGACAATATGGGGCTGCGATACTCATGTTACTCACCTGTGCATTTTCAGGTGGCGTGCTGGCAAAGACGCACACAGCAACAACGAGTCATAAAGCCCCGATAATAAAGACAAGCAGTAATAGTAAGGTTAGCAGTAAACAAGAGTATTCTCGCAATAGTGCAAAGAGTCGTTCACTTCCTGATTTGCGAAAATACCCTTCCGGGACACCAAGGAAAAAAGCGTTTCTCCGGACCGTAATGCCTTATATTACCAGTCAAAATGCGGCGATTACTGCCGATCGTAACTGGCTTGTGTCCAAACAGTATGACGGTCATTGGTCACCGTCCGAGCGTACGCGCCTGAAAGGGATTTCCCAGCGTTATAAAATTAGCTGGTCCGGGAATACCCGCAAAATTCCGTGGAACTCGCTGCTGGAACGCGTGGATATCATTCCGGGTAGCATGGTTGCGACCATGGCCGCAGCAGAAAGCGGCTGGGGCACGTCAAAACTCGCGCGTAGCAACAACAACCTGTTCGGTATGAAGTGTGGGCGCGGTAAGTGTCCGTCAGGAACGGGTAAAGTGAAGGGCTACTCTCACTTTGATTCAGTGAAAGAGTCTGTTGAAGCGTACGTGGTGAATCTGAATACGCACCCGGCTTATGCCTCTTTCCGTAAGTCCCGCGCGCAGTTGCGTAAAACGGACCAGGAAGTGACGGCCAGCGCGATGATCCACAAGCTGAAAGGCTACTCAACGCGTGGTTCAAGCTACAACAACTACCTGTTCAGTATGTACCAGGATAACCAGCGTCTGATTGCTGCGCATATGTAATGCAGCATTGCCGGGTGGCGCGATGCTTACCCGGCCTACAAAAACTGTAAGCCCGAGCAATGACTAGCGGCTAATATGCTGAAACGCCTTCCCTCCGGAAGGCGTTTTTGTTTCTGCAATAGGGCTAAACCAGCGCCTCACCGAAGCGTTCACGGTATTCCTTCGGCGTGGTGTCGTACTCTTTCTTGAACACCGAATAGAAATACTGCAACGACGGGTAGCCGCACATCTGCGAAATCTCATTGATTGACAGGGAAGTGGACACCAGCAGGCTGCGGGCTTTCTCCAGCTTTTCGCTGTGGATCACCGCATGAATGGTTTCCCCCACTTCTTCTTTGAAGCGTTTCTCCAGATTCGAGCGCGAGATGCCTACTGCATCCAGCACTTGTTCCACCTTAATTCCCTTGCAGGCGTTATTGCGGATGTAGTGCATCGCCTGAATCACCGCCGGATCGTCAAGCGAACGGTAGTCTGTGGAACGCCTCTCCACCACGCGAACGGGTGGCACCAGCAGGCGCTGCAATGGCAGATTTTCTTCATCCAGCAAACGGTGCAGCAACTTCGCTGCCTGATAACCCATTTGACGGGTACCCTGAGCAACAGAAGAAAGCGCCACACGAGACAGGTAGCGTGTCAGCTCTTCGTTATCGATGCCAATCACGCACAGCTTTTCGGGGACCGGAATATGCAAATGCTCGCAGGCCTGCAGGACATGGCGAGCACGCGCATCCGTGACGGCGATAATGCCGGTTTGCGGCGGTAGCGTTTGCAGCCAATCCGCGAGGCGGTTTTGCGCATGCTGCCAGTTTTCAGGCGCGGTTTCTTGCCCCTGATACACCACGCCGCGGTACTTCTCTTTGGCCACTATCTGGCAAAAAGCGTGTTCGCGCTCCACCGCCCAGCGTTTACCGCTGGAAGAGGGCAGACCATAAAAGGCAAAACGGTGAACACCTTTTTCTTTCAAATGCAGAAAGGCGGTTTCGACCAGAGCATAGTTATCCGTTGCGATATAGTGCACGGCCGGATAGTGCTCCGGGCGATGGTAAGAACCGCCGACGCCAATGATGGGAACCTCAACGTCTGCCAGCAGCGCTTCAATTTCGGGATCGTCATAATCAGCAATGACGCCGTCACCGAGCCACTCTTTGATATTTTCGATACGGGCGCGAAAATCTTCTTCAATAAAGATGTCCCATTCGGACTGCGAAGCCTGAAGGTATTCACCCACGCCTTCAACGACCTGTCGGTCATAGGCTTTATTGGCATTGAACAGCAATGTTATCCGGTGGCGCTTTTCAAACATGTTCAGCTTTCCTGGGAGCAAAGAGGGCGAAACCCGCAGGTCTCGCCATCATATCGGCCTTCACCGCGATCAGGCTCGTCGTTTGGTGGCGGAATCCATCCATACTGCCAGCAGTAAAATGGTGCCCTTCACGATATATTGCCAGAAAGTCGGCACGTCCATCATGCTCATTCCGTTATCCAGCGCAGACATAATAAACGCCCCCATCACCGCGCCAGCCACGCTTCCCACGCCGCCAGCGAGGCTGGTACCGCCAATCACACAGGCGGCGATGGCATCCAGCTCGGCAATGTTCCCGGCAGACGGAGAGCCCGCCCCCAGACGCGAGCTCAGAATAAGCCCGGCAATCGCCACCATCAGGCCATTGATGGCGAACACGGCAAGCTTAGTACGCTCCACGTTTATGCCCGACAGGCGTGCCGCTTCAATGTTGCCGCCGATGGCATAAATGCGCCGCCCAAATGCCGTGCGGGTCGCCATAAACATGCCTGCCAGAAGCAGTAACGCAAGGATCAGCACCGGTGTGGGGACTCCGCGATAATCGTTCAGCATCCAGATAGCACCCAGCGCAATCACCGCCGTCAGCGACTGGCGAGCGACCACGCCTGACGATGCAGGTGTTTGCAAGCCCAGCGCCTGACGGCGCATGCGCCCACGCCATTGCCAGGCCACGAAGGCCATCAGGCCGACGACGCCAATCACGAAGCCAATGCCATCCGGTAAATAGCTCTGCCCGATTTGCGACATGGCCGGGCTGGTGGGCGACACTGTCGTGCCATTGGTGATACCAATCAGAATGCCGCGAAACGCCAGCATACCGGCGAGCGTAACGATAAATGATGGAACTTTGCGATAAGCCACCCACCAACCGTTCCATGCGCCAAGCACCAGGCCCAGTACCAACGTCACCACGATGGTTAAGGGCAGCGGCCAGCCCAGCCAGACGTCAAAAATGGCCGCCACGCCGCCCAGCAGACCCATCATTGAGCCCACGGACAAGTCGATTTCAGCCGAGACAATCACGAACACCATGCCGACTGCCAGAATGCCGGTGATGGCGGTCTGGCGTAGCAGGTTCGAGACGTTACGGGCGCTAAGGTAAGAGCCGTCGGTGGTCCAGGTGAAAAACAGCATAATGGCGATAATGGCCGCTATCATCACAAAGACCTGCAGATTGAGGTTTTTCAGCCCCGCAAAGGCGGCGGGCGCCTGCGCGTTAAGCTTCAGTTCAGACGGGCTGTTTTTCGACATGTCGTTCACTCCTGAGGGCCGCTTCCATCACTTTCTCCTGGGTCAGTTGATGGTTGACCAGGTCCGCTTTCAGTTTGCCTTCGTGCATCACCAGCACGCGGTCGCTCAGGCCAAGCACTTCCGGCAATTCAGAAGAGATGACGATCACCGCGATGCCTTGCTGCACCAGTTGGTTAATCAGTTTGTAGATTTCATATTTCGCCCCGATATCGATGCCGCGCGTCGGTTCGTCGAGGATCAGGATGCGAGGGTTGAGCAACAGGCAACGTGCCAGAATGGCTTTCTGCTGGTTACCGCCGCTGAGTCGGCCAATCGCCAGCTCTGGCGATGAAGTTTTCACTTTTAATCGCTGGAGGGATTGCAGAATGCAGTGTTGTTCCCCGGCATCGTCTAATGCGCTGAGCGGCCCGGTAAACTGACTGAGTGCGGCGAGCGTGATGTTTTTACCCACCGCCATCACCGGCACAATGCCGTCTTTCTTACGGTCTTCCGGCACCATCGCAATGCCGTGGGCGATGGCTTGCTGACAGGAATTGATGGTTACGGGCTTACCGTCGATAAAAATTTGTCCCTCCCAGCGCCCGCGCCACACACCAAACAGGCACTGCACCGCTTCAGTTCGCCCGGCACCCACCAGGCCAGCAATCCCCAGAATTTCCCCGCGCTTAAGTGAAAATGAGATGTCATTAACCCGTTTGATATGGCGATTCACCGGATGCCAGGCGGTAAGGTGCTCCACGCGCAGGATTTCTTCGCCAGGCGTATGCGGTTCGTTGGGATAAAGCGCCGTCAGCTCACGACCGACCATCATGGTGATGATGTCGTCTTCACTCATGCCGCTGGCATCCCGGGTACCGATGTGCTGCCCATCGCGAATCACGCAGATGGTGTCCGAAATGGCCTTCACTTCATTGAGTTTGTGCGAGATGTAGATGCAGGCAATATCGTGGTTTTGCAGGTCGCGGATGATATTCAGCAGCACTGCCGTTTCCTGCTCGGTGAGCGAGGCAGTGGGTTCATCGAGGATCAGCAGGCGCACCTGTTTGTTTAGCGCCTTTGCGATCTCAACCAGTTGCTGCTGCCCCAGACCTAAATCCCCCACTCGCGTATCCGGAGAAATGGCAAGGCTAACCTGCGCCAGCAGCTTCTCGCAGCGCACGGTCATTTGGTCGTAATCGAGCACGCCATAGCGGCTTATTTCGGCACCGAGAAAGATATTTTCCAGTACGGTCAGGTGCTTAACCAGTGCCAGTTCCTGGTGAATAATGGCTATACCCCGGCGTTCGGTATCGCGAATATGCGCGGCCTGCAGCGGTTCCCCGGCAAAGACGATATCGCCGTCAAAGCTGCCATGAGGATAAATGCCGCACAGCACTTTCATCAGCGTTGATTTGCCCGAGCCGTTTTCGCCGCACAGGGAAACGACTTCCCCGGCGTTCAGGCGCAGGCTAACGTTATCGACGGCTTTTACCGACCCGAAAGCTTTGGTAATGCTCTTCATTTCAAGTAAATAAGGCATAACGACTCCACGTAGCGTTCCGCGTAAAAGGAATCAGCCCCCCGTCAGAGGGGCTGCGCGATCACAGCTCGCTTTTCTTGTGGAAGCCGTCCTTGATAACCGTCTGGTCGATATTGGTTTTGTTGACTTCAATCGGCGTCAGCAAACGGGCGGGAACCTCTTTGAGGCCGTTATTCAGCGTCGCATCTGATTTTGGCTGCTGGCCGTTACCCAGCTCTACCGCAATTTCTGCGGCCGTGGTGGCAAGTTGCGTAATTGGCTTATACACCGTCATGGTTTGCGTGCCGGAAATAATGCGTTTTACCCCCGCCAAATCGGCGTCTTGCCCGGAAATGGCCACTTTACCTGCCAGGCCTTGTGCGCTCAGTGCCTGAATCGCACCGCCCGCAGTGGCATCATTGGAAGCGACCACGGCATCAATATTGTTATTGTTCGCAGTCAGGGCGTTTTCCATGATTTTCAGGGCATTTTCTGGCAGCCAGCCATCCGCCCACTGATCGCCAACCACTTTAATTTTGCCGCTGTCGATATAAGGTTTTAAGACCTTCATCTGCCCGGCGCGGAACAGTTTGGCATTGTTGTCCACCGGTGAACCGCCCATCAGGAAGTAATTGCCGGTAGGGACTTTATCGACCAGGCTCTGGGCCTGCATTTCGCCCACTTTTTCATTGTCGAAAGAAATATAAAAATCGATATCTGCGTTATTAATCATACGGTCATAAGCCAATACTTTAATGCCTTCTTGTTTGGCTTCTTTAATAACGTTACTTAATACCTGGCCATTATAAGGAATAATAACAAGGACATCCACGCCGCGGTTGATCATATTTTCAATCTGCGACATTTGGGTTTCTTCATTACCGTTAGCCGATTGCACAAATACTTTGGCACCTAAGGATTCGGCTTTATTGACAAATATGTCGCGATCTTTTTGCCAGCGCTCCAGGCGCAGGTCATCGATAGCCATACCGATCTTCACTTCTTTTGCGATGCCTGCAAAGCTTGTCAGCAGCAGGGAAGCGCAGAGGGTCAGGCAAAGGTTCTTTATCTTCATCATCGTAGGGCCTTTTTGTAAGAATGTCAGTGTGGTGAGATTGGCGATAAAAGAAACAAATACGACGGGTACGGAGCAAATTTTTAGCACGGGGAGAGATTCTGGCAATTACAGATTTTTATCTTCTGATTATGATATTTGGTTTATTTCCTGATTTATGACCGCGATCGGCTTTTACATCGTTTCAGCAATTTGTTTCATCATTTTCATGGAGCCAGGCCGCAACGTTCATTTGAGTTGAAATATTTTGCGAGCCAGCGCACGTTTGCGCATTCTCTCAACCTCAGTGTGAAATAACGTAATTGAGCAACCGCGATTCCAGTAACAGTATTACGGCACAACCTGGTATTCGCCGCGTCTAATGGAGTTCAATTATGCAAGCTTATTTCGACCAACTCGATCGTGTTCGTTATGAAGGCCCGAAATCGCAAAATCCGCTGGCTTTCCGCCACTACAACCCGGACGAGCTGGTGCTCGGCAAACGTATGGAAGACCATCTGCGCTTCGCGGCATGCTACTGGCATACCTTCTGCTGGAACGGGGCCGACATGTTTGGCGTCGGCTCTTTTGATCGCCCATGGCAGCAGCCTGGTGAAGCTATCGCGCTGGCAAAACGCAAAGCCGACGTGGCCTTTGAGTTCTTCCACAAGCTGAATGTGCCGTATTACTGCTTCCACGATGTTGACGTTTCTCCGGAAGGCGCTTCGCTGAAAGAGTACCTGAACAACTTTGCGCAGATGACCGATGTGCTGGCCGAAAAACAGCAGCAGAGCGGCGTGAAGTTGCTGTGGGGCACGGCGAACTGCTTCACCAACCCGCGTTACGGCGCAGGTGCGGCGACCAACCCTGATCCAGAAGTGTTCAGTTGGGCGGCTACTCAGGTCGTCACCGCGATGAACGCGACCCATAAGCTGGGTGGTGAAAACTACGTGCTGTGGGGCGGTCGTGAAGGCTATGAAACTCTGCTGAATACCGACCTGCGTCAGGAGCGCGAGCAAATCGGCCGCTTCATGCAGATGGTGGTTGAGCACAAACACAAAATCGGTTTCCGTGGCACGTTGCTGATCGAACCCAAACCGCAGGAGCCGACCAAGCACCAGTACGATTACGATGCGTCTACCGTGTATGGCTTCCTCAAGCAGTTCGGCCTGGAAAAAGAGATTAAACTCAATATTGAAGCGAACCACGCGACGCTGGCAGGGCACTCTTTCCATCATGAAATCGCCACTGCCATTGCGCTGGGTCTGTTTGGATCGGTCGATGCTAACCGCGGCGACGCGCAGCTGGGCTGGGATACCGACCAGTTCCCGAACAGCGTGGAAGAAAATGCGCTGGTGATGTATGAAATTATCAAAGCGGGTGGCTTCACCACCGGTGGCCTGAACTTTGATGCCAAAGTACGCCGTCAAAGTACCGACAAATATGATCTGTTCTACGGCCATATCGGCGCGATGGATACCATGGCGCTGTCGCTGAAAGTCGCTGCACGCATGATTGAAGACGGCGAGCTGGATAAGCGTGTGGCGCGTCGCTACGCGGGCTGGAATGGTGAACTGGGCCAGCAAATCCTGAAAGGGCAGATGTCGCTGACCGACATCGCGAAGTACGCTGAACAGCATAACCTGTCTCCACAGCATCACAGCGGACACCAGGAACTGCTGGAAAACCTGGTGAATCATTACCTGTTTGATAAATAACCTCTGATTGCCCGGTGGCGCTACGCTGACCGGGCCTACAGGGTTTTGTAGGCCGGTGCAAGCGCAGCGCCACCGGGCATTGACGCTTAAGGAACCCACTCATGTATATCGGGATAGATCTCGGCACCTCCGGCGTAAAAGCAATTTTGCTTAGCGAGCAGGGCGACGTACTGGCTTCACAGACCGAAAAACTGACTGTCTCTCGTCCTCATCCGTTGTGGTCTGAACAGGATCCCGAACAATGGTGGCTGGCGACGGATCGCGCGATCAAAGCGTTAAGCACGCAACATTCGTTAGCGGAAGTGAAAGCTCTGGGCATTGCCGGGCAGATGCACGGTGCCACCTTGCTGGACAAACAACAGCGCGTGCTGCGGCCAGCCATTTTATGGAATGACGGTCGCTGTGCTGAAGAGTGCTCGCTGTTGGAAGCGGCGGTTCCACGTTCAAGGGAAATCACCGGCAACCTGATGATGCCGGGCTTTACCGCACCAAAATTGCTGTGGGTTCAGCGGCATGAACCGGACGTTTTTAACCAGGTTGATAAAGTACTGCTGCCGAAAGATTATCTGCGTCTACGAATGACCGGCGAGTTTGCCAGCGATATGTCCGATGCGGCGGGCACGATGTGGCTGGACGTGGCAAAACGAGACTGGAGCGACGACATGCTGCAGGCGTGCGGGTTGAGTCGTGACAACATGCCCGCGCTGTTTGAAGGAAGCGAGATAACAGGCACGCTGCTGCCGGCTGTTGCTCAGGCGTGGAACATTCCCGCCGTGCCTGTTGTGGCTGGCGGGGGGGATAACGCGGCGGGGGCGGTTGGCGTTGGGCTGGCAGATGCCGGGCAGGCCATGCTCTCGCTCGGCACGTCCGGGGTCTATTTTGCCGTGAGCGAAGGTTTCCTTAGCAAACCTGAAAGCGCGGTGCACAGTTTCTGTCACGCGTTGCCTGGGCGCTGGCACCTGATGTCGGTGATGCTGAGTGCCGCCTCCTGTCTTGATTGGGCCGCAAAATTAACAGGCCTGAATGACGTGCCTGCATTACTAGCTGCTGCGCAGAAAGCCGATAAAAATGCCGATCCGGTGTGGTTCCTGCCCTATCTTTCCGGCGAGCGCACTCCGCACAATAACCCGAATGCCAAAGGCGTCTTTTTCGGGCTGACTCATCAGCATGGCCCAGCAGAACTGGCGCAAGCCGTACTCGAAGGCGTGGGGTTTGCGCTGGCTGATGGAATGGATGTGGTTCACGCCTGTGGGATCACGCCGAAAAGTGTGACCCTGATTGGCGGCGGCGCACGCAGCGCGTACTGGCGACAAATGCTGGCCGATATCAGCGGCATTGCGCTGGATTACCGCACCGGTGGCGACGTTGGCCCGGCTTTAGGGGCGGCACGCCTTGCTCAACTGGCGATGAATCCAGGAAAACCGTATTCAGGTTTATTGCCTCAGTTGACGCTGGAGCAAACACATCAGCCCGATACCGCGAAAGTAGCCGCGTATGCACCCCGTCGGGAAATGTTCCGTAAGCTTTATCAACAGCTAAAACCGTTAATGTCCTGAAGCGACGGTTAGCTGTCCTTTTTTGACCTTCGCGTGACTCCTGTTTGTTGCCAGACTTGTTCTACACTGACCTCAACAGGAGTTGCATCATGTCCCGCACCGCTCTGATTAACATCGATACGCAGCAGTCTTTTGAACAGCGTCCATTTTGGCAGGCCGCTGATTTACCAGCATTTCAGTCAGTCATGTTGCAACTGATTGATGGCTGCCAGCAGCGTGATATTCCTGTGGTCGACATCTTTCATGTCGACAGTCAGGGGCCATTTTCCCTGGAAAGCGGCTTCGTGAAACCGATGTCCTTTTTGCGCCATCAACCTGACGTGACGTTCTTTAAGCATGTTCACAACGCTTTCACCGATACCGGGCTCGACTTCTGGCTGAGAAGCCGCGATATCAATCACCTGATCATTTGCGGATTACGCACCGAACAGTGCTGTGAAACCACGACGCGTGTGGCCTCCGATCTTGGCTATCAGGTCACGTTTGTCACGGAAGCGACGCTGACCTTTCCGATGACCCACAAAGGCGTTACGCTGGATGTTGAAACGCTGCGCCATAGGACGGAAACTGTGCTGGACGGGCGTTTCGCTACCCTCAAAACTGTTGCGGAGACGCTTGAATCGCTATGACCACCGATGTCTGGTTCGTGATGTTGCCGGGTGTGCTATCGCAATCATTTGCATCCTGCCATTCATCGTGCGCAGGACGCATTAACGGCGGTTCCGCAGTATTCATGGTCGCTGGCAGGCATCGCCGAGCGAGCCCATGTCACCCCTCGGCACCTCACTCGCTTGTTCAGACAGCATTTGGGTATCAGCGTCAGGGATTACCTTGAACAGCTCAGGCTGGCGTTAGCAGAACAACGGCTGTTGCAAGGCAGTGGCGTGGAACAAGCCGCGCAGGCGGCGGGGTTCAGCTCTGCCCGGCAATTACACCGGGCACGTCATCGCGCTTTAGCTGACTAACCGGCGAGTGTCGATTTTCTGCACCAGCAATGACAGCAACAGGCTGCCGGCAAGCGTGGCGCTGAAAATCCAGAGGATATCTAACAAAGGCCAGCTTTTGAGTTCCAGGCCGCTGGAACGCAGCGCATGAATCAGCAGGGCGTGGAATCCGTAAATACCTAAGGAGTGCTGAGAGATAGTGCTTAAACCCGGAAGTTCGCGGCCATTTAGCGTATTTTTCACCACAATCAGCAACGTGACCGCGCAGATAAAGACCATCGGCCCCGCGTAAAGATACCAGGTGTCGGCAAAGTTACCGCGCCATTTCAGTTCATGCAGCGTTCCCCGGGAAATCACCCACACCGAAGCGAGGAACAGCCCCGCGCACAGCAGTGTCAGCGGTTTTTTATCGGTATTCATCATCCCCAGCGCCCGGCCCAGCAGGCCATAAAGAACGTAATAAAACGTATCGCCATCGATGTACAGATTCACCGGAAGCCACTCAAATCCGCTTGTTTTGACCGGCACCGTGTTGGGGTTGGCGACTATCCCGAGAACCACCATCAGCGCCAGCAGCATCCAGCCGTTGACGGCTTTAACCTGAATCAGTGGGGAAAGCAGGTAAATTACGAAAATCGCGAAGAAAAACCACAGATGATAGAAAACAGGTTTTTGCAGCAGATTCTTCAGTGAAAGCTCAATGTTGATGTGGGTGAAAAGCAGGATATAGAGCAGCGCAATGGCACTGTAAAACAGCAGACACAACCCGATTCTCAGGAAATGGCGCGGTTGGGCGCTGCGCTCGCCGAAGAACAAATAGCCTGAAATCATGAAAAACAACGGAACGCTGACGCGAGAGGCTGAATTCAGCAGGTTGGCGATATCCCAGTTAAACAGGCTGGTGCTGTGTGAGTGGGTCACATACCAGGTAGTGGTGTGGATCATCAGCACCATCAGGCAGGCAATCCCTCGCAGATTGGTTATCCAGTTAATCTTTCCCGACATCAGTTCCTCAGTATTAGGGTGAACAGTAAGTCTGACCCGCAAACACCGCGCCTGTCTTGTTAGAAAAATCTGATTTGACTCAGGTGTCTTACTGTGGGTCGAACGGATTGGGCAAATCCGTGTCAGAATAATCGTCCAAAAATAAATTATGACAATAACAGCCAACGATTAAGGCCGTAACGAAAAATGATGATGAAGTATTTCTCCCTGTTGCTGGTGGTCGTCGCCCTCGCAGGGTGTAATTCCCCTCAGGCTCCCGAACAAAAGGCGCAACGAGCAAAGATGGACCCGTCTCGCTCGCTGGAAATGGAGCAGCTGTGCAAAGGCCAGGCCGCAAAACGCTATAACACGGGCGCGCAGAAGATTGATGTCACCGGCTTTGAGCAATTTCAGGGCAGCTACGAGCTAAAAGGGTATACGCCCCGGAATGAGAGTTTCATCTGCTCATTTGATTCAGAAGGCCAATTTTTACACCTTTCGATGCGCTGATGGCCTGCGGGAAGGGGGCGAAAAGCACTGCCTTCCCTCAATTTTTCCTGAAACAACGCCCATTCATACTGTATATCTCACAGCCAGCGGGTATACTTGACGCTTCCTTAAATCCACACGTATCCAGCACGAAAATATATGCAAAAGTTTGATACCAGGACTTTCCAGGGCCTGATCCTGACCTTACAGGATTACTGGGCTCGTCAGGGCTGCACCATTGTTCAACCTCTGGACATGGAAGTCGGCGCTGGCACCTCCCATCCGATGACCTGTCTGCGCGCGCTCGGCCCAGAGCCGATGGCCACTGCTTATGTGCAGCCATCCCGCCGCCCGACCGATGGTCGATACGGTGAAAACCCGAACCGTTTACAGCATTACTACCAGTTCCAGGTGGTGATTAAGCCGTCTCCGGACAACATTCAGGAGCTGTATCTCGGTTCCCTGAAAGAGCTGGGCATGGACCCGACCATTCACGACATTCGCTTCGTGGAAGATAACTGGGAAAACCCAACACTGGGTGCCTGGGGTCTGGGTTGGGAAGTGTGGCTGAACGGCATGGAAGTGACGCAGTTCACTTACTTCCAGCAGGTTGGCGGCCTGGAGTGTAAGCCGGTGACCGGCGAAATCACCTACGGTCTGGAACGTCTGGCGATGTACATTCAGGGCGTAGACAGCGTTTACGACCTGGTCTGGAGCGACGGCCCGCTGGGTAAAACCACCTACGGCGACGTGTTCCATCAGAACGAAGTGGAGCAATCCACCTACAACTTCGAATACGCAGACGTCGACTTCCTGTTCTCCTGCTTCGAGCAGTACGAGAAAGAAGCTCAGCAGTTGCTGGCGCTGGAAAACCCGCTGCCACTGCCTGCTTACGAACGTATTCTGAAGGCCGCCCACAGCTTCAACCTGCTGGATGCGCGTAAAGCCATCTCCGTCACCGAGCGTCAGCGCTACATTCTGCGCATTCGCACCCTGACCAAAGCCGTGGCAGAAGCTTACTATGCTTCCCGTGAAGCCCTGGGCTTCCCGATGTGCAACAAGAATAAATAAGAGGCGGCCATGTCTGAAAAAACTTTCCTGGTGGAAATCGGCACCGAAGAGCTGCCACCAAAAGCCCTGCGCAGCCTGGCGGAATCTTTTGCTGCCAACGTGACTGCGGAACTTGATGCCGCTGGCCTCGCCCACGGTAACGTAGAGTGGTTTGCTGCTCCACGCCGTCTGGCGCTGAAAGTGGCCAATCTGGCGGGATCTCAGCCGGATCGCGAAGTCGAAAAACGTGGCCCGGCGGTCTCTGCAGCGTTTGATGCAGAAGGCAAACCGAGCAAAGCGGCAGAAGGCTGGGCGCGCGGTTGCGGTATTACCGTCGATCAGGCTGAGCGCATGGTCACCGACAAAGGTGAATGGCTGCTGTATCGCGCGCACGTGAAAGGCGAAAGCGCCGAAGCGTTGCTGCCGAACATGATTGCCACCTCGCTGACCAAGCTGCCTATTCCAAAACTGATGCGCTGGGGCGCGTCCGACGTGCAGTTCGTGCGCCCGGTTCATACCGTGACGCTGCTGCTCGGCGATAAAGTCATTCCGGCAACCATTCTGGGTATTCAGTCCGATCGTGTGATTCGCGGCCATCGCTTTATGGGCGAACCGGAATTCACTATCGACAATGCCGATCAGTATCCGCAAATCCTGGCTGAGCGTGGCAAAGTCATTGCGGATTACGAACAGCGTAAAGCCAAAATCAAAGCCGATGCTGAAGAAGCGGCTCGCAACATTGGCGGTAACGCCGATCTGAGCGAAAGCCTGCTGGAAGAAGTGGCCTCCCTGGTGGAATGGCCGGTTGTCCTGACGGCGAAATTCGAAGAGAAATTCCTCGCCGTGCCTGCGGAAGCGCTGGTCTACACCATGAAAGGTGACCAGAAATACTTCCCGGTGTATGGCAACGACGGCAAACTGCTGCCGAACTTTATCTTCGTGACCAACATCGAATCGAAAGATCCGCTGCAGATTATCTCCGGTAACGAGAAAGTGGTTCGTCCACGTCTGGCAGATGCCGAGTTCTTCTTCAACACCGACCGTAAAAAGCGTCTGGAAGACAACCTGCCACGTCTGCAAACCGTGCTGTTCCAACAGCAACTGGGTACGCTGCGTGACAAAACTGACCGCATTCAGGCCCTGGCGGGCTGGATTGCCGGGCAGATTGGTGCAGACGTCAACCACGCGACTCGTGCGGGCCTGCTCTCCAAGTGCGACCTGATGACCAACATGGTGTTCGAATTTACCGACACTCAGGGCATCATGGGCATGCACTATGCGCGTCACGACGGTGAAGCCGAAGACGTTGCAGTGGCGCTGAACGAGCAGTACCAGCCGCGTTTCGCGGGTGACGAACTGCCGTCCAACCCGGTGGCCTGTGCTGTGGCGATTGCCGATAAGATGGATACCCTCGCGGGCATCTTTGGTATTGGCCAGCATCCGAAAGGCGACAAAGACCCGTTTGCGCTGCGTCGTGCGGCGCTCGGCGTGCTGCGCATCATCGTTGAGAAGAACCTGAATCTCGATCTGCAAACGCTGACCGAAGAAGCGGTGCGTCTGTACGGTGACAAGCTGACCAACGCGAAAGTGGTGGATGAAGTTATCGACTTCATGCTGGGTCGCTTCCGTGCCTGGTATCAGGACGAAGGCTTCAGCGTGGACACCATTCAGGCCGTACTGGCGCGTCGTCCGACTCGTCCGGCAGATTTTGATGCGCGCATGAAAGCAGTCTCTCACTTCCGTACCCTGGAAGAAGCGGCAGCGCTAGCGGCAGCTAACAAACGTGTGTCGAACATCCTGGCGAAATCCGAAGAGACCCTGAACGACATCATTCACGCCTCTGTGCTGAAAGAAGCGGCAGAAATTAAGCTGGCAGGCAATTTGGTCGTGCTGCGCGACAAACTGCAGCCGTTCTTCGCTGAAGGCCGTTATCAGGAAGCGCTGGTTGAACTGGCAGCCCTGCGCGAGCCAGTGGATGAGTTCTTCGAAAACGTGATGGTTAACGCCGACGATAAAGACGTGCGTATCAACCGTCTGACACTGCTCAGCAAACTGCGCGAGCTGTTCCTGCAAGTTGCGGATATTTCCCTTCTTCAGTAATCCGGCTTTACGCATAAAACGAACCCGCCTGTGGCGGGTTTTTTTATGGGTGTGGTTTCTCAATTCTTTCATTCTTCATGTCTCAATTAACTGTAATGTGATTGATCACATACAACAAAGGGAACAGGAACCTATAGAATTCGGTATCTAAGAGTTTATTTTTATGCTTATTTAAAAAAATGAATAGATGTCAGTGATTGATAATAATTATGTATGTTTTAAAGGAATGAATTATGTCCATTTATGACGTCAGCACCAAAATATTCTCCAATGTTTCTCCTGATGAAATTATTTATGATCTTTGTATTTATCGTATGGGGCCGAACAGAACTAAAAAAATCATCCTTGATGTCAGGCAGCAGCCACTAGCAGATAATTATGAAACGCAAAAGCATAAAACAGAGAATACTGAGGATGCATTGAGTGTTATTTATATGATGGAGGTAATGCTCTACAGTAAAAAAATGTTGAGTACTGAACGGCTTTTTTCAACACCTTTCACGTGGATGTATACTCTGCAGGAATTCAGTACAGGACGTTCCTGGTCTTCAGTCAAACGAGAAAACCCTTGCTACTTTATCACTACCGGAACAACACACCCTGCAAGCGAAAGGTCTAATGTCAAAACGATTAAAATATCACGACCGGAAAGAGGATTTATTGCAAAAGAATATTCACCGGAAAGTCCGCTTGATCCCTTTGCTAAAAAAGAGATAGAAAAAGCGATTCAGGAGCGCTTCTTACAGCAAAGTCATCCGGCACAAGGTGATACCAGTTTATGTGGTCCAGCTGCATTTTTCTATTGCTTGCAACACGACAGGCCAGATGTTTACGCTCAGGCTGCCAGAGACCTCTGGCAGTTTGGTAAAACAAAGATAGGAGAGCTGGAAATTATACCTGGTGATGGCTGCCGTCATCCCTCAGGAACATTTCATGATGAAAATGGACCGAGAATTTATGGAATAGACTGGATGATGTTGGCTGGACTCAGGGATTCAGAGAATGTTGTTTTGAGTTATGACTCGGTAAGTTCTCCTGTAGCAGGGATCACGATGTGGAACACATTAACGTTATGGTTTGAAAAAGCGGGGTACGAGTTAATTTTCAGCAATGTTGGTGCTACTCAGGTGGGTATAGAGGGCATTAATAAGCTTAATGAGTATGCGCGAAAGGGATACAAGGTCGTGACTTTAATTAATGACGGACTCCTGGAGAGAGGAAGTTCAGCATTAACGATCCCAACACACTGGATTGTATGGGATGGTGCCATTACCGAGGACTCAAGAGGGAGCATTCAATTGCAATTATTCTCATGGGGAAATGTTTATGAGCAGATTAAAAAGCCCGCAGATATCTATTTTTTTCTTAATCGATTTTTTGGAGGGATGGTTTTCAAGCCATTAAAATAAAATGATTGTATCATTTAAAAAAATAAATTTATTATTGCCAGTGACTTTAATTTTATCTGCATGCAGTACTAAGGCAGAATTTACCCCGGGTGGCGATGAACTAACAGAGGCTATTGTGGGAGTCCCTTATCTTGGGAAGATAGAAATTCTGGGCGGCAGAGTTATTTATTTGAGAAAAGATGGGAAAGTTAATGGATCGTTGACACCCGAAAATTCGGGGCTCAGGCTTGAATATTGTGATATCCCTGCCTGGCGACTTTCTGAAACATCAGGCGGTCTTAAGGATGCAAATTGTGTTCTGCTAAAAGGAACGCCAGTCAAAGCTGGGAGGATAAAGATCAATCTTCATGGAAAATTCTACGGCAATATGCTTTTCGGTTCGGACTCTTTCAGCAAAGATTTTGTAGTTCAGGTTGCAGATCATTGACAGCGAAACTTTATGGGCTAAAGCATCAATTCGCGGAAGGAATATTATGGCTTCTCAAATTCTAACTAAAAGAACAATCAATATAGCTGAGTTTAAGCGAGACCCCATGGGGGCATTTCTTGCCGGCAAAGGCAAACCTGTAGCCGTTAGTCATAACAATAAATCTGTGTTTTATTGTGTGTCTCCTTACCTCTATAACAAGTTGATGGATGTGCTTGAGGATAATGATCTGGCTCGAATCGTTGAAGAACGTAGAGATGGCGTTGTCGTCAGAATCAGCATAGATGACCTGTAAGTTGATGTGGTGCGCTGAAGCTCACACATGCGCTTGAATGGCGGGAAACCGGCTGGGTATTTGGGGCGATATAAACAAAAACCCCCGCAGAGGCGGGGGCGGGTACAGAGAACATGTTGTCAGTCGATAAGCTGTTGGCTGATAACCGGATTTGCCTGCAACAGGCGCATCAGTCTGAGCTCGGTGGGCGATGGTTTCTCTCGTCGCGATTCCCACTCCTGCACCATCGCCACGCTCACACCCATGGCTCTGGCAAATTCTTCAACTTTCAGGCCGGAGCCTTTACGCAGTTGCTCAAACTCGGTAAAGGCTGTGGGCTTTTGGGTCAGGGCAACACTCTTTGAATCATCTTTAAAAACAATGTGTTCCAGACTGCTCAGCAGTTCAAACATCGGATCTTTATATTCCATTGAGAACTCCTCTGGAAGGTCTGAGGGATCGTTATTATGGTAAAGCTCATTAAGCTTAGTCAGTAAAATGGGTGAGGGATCGTTACGAGAGTGACTATTCGTGCGATCTATTTTTCCTGATGCGTTTCAGCAGCCGTGCAGGCAGGACTAATTATTTGATAAAGAAACGAGAACGTTATTCAGTACTTTTTTTGTAAATTGATAGTAGAAAAATGAGAAAGGGTGGGCATTGCACCCGCCGTTCCGCTATCAGGCTTTCTGGGGGCTTTCGCCAACAGTACCTGGCTGCTGGCGGAGAAAAAGAGGCAACGCCGTAATGGTGATGCATGCAACAAATATTTAACATTTTTTAGGGGCAGGATCACCTGCGATTTTTCCGGTCCTGGATGCAGGAAAGGGTATCTTGCGAGGCGCTCGTGGACTATCCTTGTCAGCGTCAGGCACGTGTGTGCCCGTTTGCGCTTTTTTTGGTTGAAGGAGTAATAAAATGGCGACAGGAAAGTCCTGCTCTCGCTGGTTTGCGCCTGTTGCGGCGTTATTGATGGTTGTTAGCCTGAGTGGGTGTTTCGATAAAGAAGGCGATCAGCGCAAAGCGTTCATCGACTTTTTGCAGAATACCGTGATGCGTAGTGGCGAACGTCTGCCGACGCTGACCACCGATCAGAAAAAACAATTTGGCCCGTTCGTGTCCGATTACGCTGTCATCTATGGTTATTCACAGCAGGTGAGCCAGGCGATGGATGCAGGTCTGCGTCCCGTGGTCGATAGCGTGAACACCATTCGTGTGCCGCAGGACTACATGACTCAGCGTGAACCGCTGCGCCAGGCAAACGGCTCGCTCGGCGTACTGAGCCAGCAGCTGGAAAACGCCAAAATGCAGGCGGATGCTGCGCACTCAGCGTTGAAGCAGAATGAAGATCTGAAACCGGTGTTTGATCAGGTGTACAACAAAGTGGTGACGCTGCCAGCGAACGCCCTGCAGCCTCTGATCCCCGCCGCGCAGATTTTCACTCAGCAACTGGTTCAGGTGGGTGATTTTGTGGCCCAGCAAGGGACTCAGGTTAGCTTCGTCGCGAACGGTATTCAGTTCCCGACCTCTCAGCAAGCCAGCCAGTACAATCAGCTGATCGGCCCATTGGCTTCTCAGCACCAGGCGTTTAATCAGGCCTGGAGTGCGGCGGTTAACGCGACGCGTTAATCGTCATTGCCGGGTCAGGCGAAGCCGCCGCCCGGCATGTTCCTTCCTTCAAAGCACCTGCGGGTTCACGCAGTTCTTCTCGACTTTCCCTTCCAGTGCCGCAATCAGGTTATCCACCGCAGTGGCCGCCATGTTGTAGCGTGTCTCATGCGTCGCGGAGCCAATATGCGGCAGCGCCACCACGTTTGGCATTTTCAGCAGCTCAGAAGAAACCGGCAGCGGTTCCTGTTCAAAGACATCCAGCCCTGCGGCATGAATGTCGCCGTTTTTCAGCGCAGTCATCAGCGCCTGTTCATCCACCACCGGGCCACGTCCGGCGTTGATGAAGATGGCGGATTTTTTCATTTTGCTGAATTGCTCTGCGCCAAAAAGATGTCGGGTTTCTTCCGTGAGTGGCAGGATGGAACAGACAAAATCGGCTTCCTGTAACAAGGTGTCCAGCGAGCAATAGCGAGCGTTGAAGCGCTCTTCTGCTTCTTTATGCTGGCGACGCGCGTTATAGAGCACCGGCATGCCAAAGCCAAAGTGCGCACGTTGCGCCAGCGCCAGGCCGATGCGCCCCATCCCAACAATGCCGATGGTTTTATGGTGCACATCCGTGCCAAACCAGTCCGGGCCGATACCTTTGGTCCATTCGCCTTTTTTCACGCGTTCCGCCACTTCCACCACGCGACGAGCGCTGCTCAGAATGAGTGCCATCAGGGTATCGGCGACGGTTTCAGTCAACGCTGTTGGGGTGTGCATCAACAGAACTTTACGGGCATTCAGCGCATCCACATCGAAATTGTCGTAGCCCACGGAAATGGTCGACGTTGCCCGCAGAGCAGGCATTTTCTCCAGTAACTCGCTCCCAACAGTTTCGCTGGAGCCGAGCAGGCCTTCTGCGGTGGCAAATCCCTGTGCATGGGTGCGAACGGTATCGGGATGTAAATCGGAAACCTGAAGGACAGTGAAGTGATTTTGCAGACGCAGCAGCAAATCGTCAGGCAGCGGTTTATAGAGAACAACGGACGGCTTCATTCAACTTATCTCCAATGATTAGCAGGCTTTGTAATCAGTTAGCCACAGGAAGATAAGATGCACCAGCCCTGATTTTAGGCGGAAAGTTGCCGGGCGAACGTCACCCGGCAAGGTGAAACGGCTCAGGACAGTGGAGTCAGCGTGATTTCTACGCGACGGTTCTGTGCTTTGCCTTCGGCGGTGCTGTTGCTGGCGACAGGATTCGCCGGGCCCATGCCGGTGGTACGAATACGGTTGGCTGATACGCCCTGAGTGATGAGCGAGCTGGCAACAGATTCAGCACGCTGCTGAGACAGACGCATGTTCAGGTCCTGGCTGCCGGTGCTGTCGGTGTAGCCGACCACGTTCACGGCGGTTTTCTCATACTCTTTCAGCACCATCGCCACGCCCGTCAGCGTGTTAGCACCCGCAGGTTTCAGGTTCGCGCTGCTGCTGTCAAAGGTGACGTTATTGGGCATGTTGAGTACGATGCTGTCGCCATTACGCGTAACGCTGACGCCAGTGCCCTGCATTTTTTCACGCAGTTTTGCTTCCTGCACGTCCATGTAATAACCGACGCCACCGCCGACAGCAGCGCCTGCTGCTGCGCCAATCAGCGCGCCTTTGCCACGGTCTTTCTTCGACGACGAGAGCATGCCGATACCGGCCCCGGCCAGTGCGCCAATGCCTGCGCCAATGCCGGATTTACCGGCTTCGCGCTCACCGGTATAAGGGTTCGTCGTACAGCCTGACAGGGCCAGCGCGCCGCTGACCATAGCGGCAATCATGATTACGCGTTTTTTCATCTTCTTTCCTTAATCCTTTTTATTCTTTGCCACGGCGTACGTGGCGGTTGATTATGACGCGGGAAAGTGATGAAAATTCCAAAAGCTTTTTATAAATTTGTAAATAAATCGAACGGCAGTGACAAAACCGCCGTCGCACCACCTGCATCAGTTAACCGGGAGCCTGTTTTGGCCAATTCATCTGCAACAAAAACCATTCTGACCGCGGCCCACTGGGGGCCAATGCTGGTTGAAACCGATGGCGACACGGTGCTTTCTTCCCGTGGCGCTTTGGCGGGCACCTTTGAAAACTCGCTGCAAAGCGTGGTGCGCGACCAGGTTCACAGCAAGACGCGTGTGCGTTACCCGATGGTGCGCAAGGGGTTCCTGGCTTCGCCAGCCAGCCCACAAGGTGTGCGCGGGCAGGATGAGTTTGTGCGGGTAAGTTGGGATGATGCGCTGAATTTGATTCACTCTCAGCATCAGCGCATTCGCGAAACTTACGGGCCTTCGTCGATTTTTGCTGGCTCTTACGGCTGGCGTTCCAATGGCGTGCTGCACAAAGCCGCCACGCTGTTACAGCGCTACATGAGCCTCGCGGGCGGGTATACCGGGCATCTTGGTGACTATTCTACCGGCGCGGCGCAGGCCATCATGCCTTATGTCGTGGGCGGCAACGAGGTGTACCAGCAGCAAACCAGTTGGCCGCTGATTCTGGAAAACACCGACGTGGTGGTGCTGTGGAGCGCCAATCCGCTCAATACTTTGAAAATTGCCTGGAATGCCTCGGATGAGCAGGGCATTCCTTATTTCGACCAGTTGCGTAAAAGCGGCAAGACGCTTTTCTGTATCGACCCGATGAGGTCGGAAACCGTCGATTTCTTCGGCGACTCGATGGAGTGGATTGCGCCACACATGGGCACCGATGTGGCATTGATGCTCGGCATCGCCCATACGCTGGTGGAAAACGGCTGGCACGATACTGATTTCCTCGCGCGATGCACGACAGGCTATGAGCATTTTGCAGAGTACCTGACGGGTGAACGCGATGGGGTAGCAAAAACCGCAGAATGGGCAGCGGAAATTTGCGGCATTAATGCAGATAAAATCCGTGAACTGGCGGAAATATTCCACGAAAATACCACCATGTTGATGTCTGGCTGGGGCATGCAGCGTCAGCAGTTTGGTGAGCAAAAACACTGGATGCTGGTGACACTTGCCGCCATGCTCGGGCAAATCGGGACGCCGGGCGGCGGGTTCGGTCTCTCTTATCACTTTGCCAATGGTGGTAACCCGACGCGTCGTTCCGCCGTACTGGCCTCAATGCAGGGCAGCGTGGCGGGTGGCACAGATGCGGTGGATAAAATCCCGGTGGCGCGAATTGTTGAGGCACTGGAAAACCCCGGCGCACCTTATCAGCACAACGGGATGGACAGGCATTTTCCGGACATCCGTTTTGTCTGGTGGGCGGGCGGGGCGAATTTCACCCATCATCAGGACACCAACCGTCTGATTCGTGCCTGGCAAAAACCTGAGCTGGTGGTTATCTCCGAATGCTTCTGGACTGCCGCGGCACGCCACGCTGATATCGTGCTGCCCGCGACAACGTCGTTTGAGCGTAATGATTTGACCATGACCGGTGATTACAGCAACCAGCATCTGGTGCCGATGAAACGTGTCGTGCCGCCGCGCGATGAAGCGCGTGATGACTGGGACGTTTTTGCCGAACTGAGCGAACGCTGGGAAGCTGGCGGCCGTGAGCGCTTTACCGAAGGGAAGAGCGACCTCGAATGGCTGGAAACCTTCTATGACATCGCCGGGCAGCGCGGGGCCAGCCAGAAGGTGACGCTGCCGCCGTTCAGCGAGTTCTGGCAGGCCAATCAGCTTATAGAAATGCCGGAGAGCGAGCAAAACACCCAGTTCGTTCGCTTTGCCGCCTTCCGTGAAGATCCGCAGGCGAATCCGTTAAAAACCGACAGCGGCAAAATCGAAATCTTCTCCCAACGCATCGCAAGTTATGGCTATGCAGATTGTCCGGGGCATGCGACGTGGCTGGAGCCGGACGAGTGGCATGGCAATGCGCGGGCGGGGCAGCTTCAGTTGCTGTCAGCGCATCCGGCGCATCGCTTGCACAGCCAGCTTAATTACACCGCCTTACGCGAGCGTTATGCGGTTGCCGGGCGTGAACCACTGACGTTACATCCGCAAGATGCCGCCGAACGTGGCATTGCTGACGGTGATTTGGTTCGGGTGTGGAACGGCCGTGGACAAGTGCTGGCTGGCGCCGTGGTGACGGAAGGTATTCGTCCTGGCGTGATTTGCCTGCACGAAGGCGCGTGGCCGGACCTGGATAGACAGGCTGGTGGCATCTGCAAAAACGGGGCGGTCAACGTGCTGACCAAAGATCTCCCCAGCTCGAAGCTGGGGAATGGCTGCGCGGGCAATACGGCGCTGGTGTGGCTGGAGAAGTACAGCGGCCCGGTGTTGCCGCTTACAGCATTCGATCCGCCTGCCAACGCATAATCCAGGTCGGCTGCCGGGTTTCATCCTGCCATGCGCTGTCTTCAATACGAAAACCCTGCGCATGGTAGAAGTTCACCGCCCGGCTGTTCTTCTGATACACCTCAAGGCTTAAATCCGGGTAACGTTCGCAGACCCACGCGAGCAGCGCCCGGCCAATACCTTTTCCGATGCTGTCGGGCGCAACAAACAGCGCGCCGACAAAACGTTGGTCCATCACGCTGATAAAGCCCTTCACCACGTCATCTTCTTCCCACACCCAGGTTTGCGCCGAGGGCAGGTACACGTCGCGCACAATCGGCTCGCTTTCATACCAGTAGCGCTCTTCAATAAAAGGGTGAGCGAAGATAGTGCTCTCAAGCCACAGCGTCAGCAGAGGCCGGGTATCATGACTTTGCCACTTGTGGATCATCTCCACCTCCCGGGTAGCAGAAACAGGTGCTGACGTGATCGTTGACCAGACCGCACGCCTGCATAAAGGAGTAGCAAATGGTCGAGCCGACAAATTTGAAGCCGCGTTTTTTTAGGGCTTTAGAGAGCGCATCAGACGCAAGCGTGCTCACGGGAATATCTGACAGCGCCGCGGCACGGTTCAGTTGCGGCTTGTTATCGACAAACGACCAGACGAAATCATTGAAGGATTCGCCCTTAGCTTCCATTTCCAGAAAGGCTTTTGCGTTGCCAATAATGGCCTGAATTTTCCCACGATGGCGGATAATTCCGGCATTTTGCACCAGCTTCTCCACATCTTCTTCGGTCATCGCCGCGACTTTTACCGGATCAAAATGGTGGAAAGCCTCACGATAATTTTCACGTTTCCTCAGCACCGTAATCCACGAGAGTCCAGCCTGCTGGCCTTCAAGGCAGATCATCTCAAACAGCTGCTGGTTGTCTCGCTGTGGCACACCCCATTCGCTGTCGTGGTAGGCAATATAAAGCGGGTCCTGACTGACCCAACCGCAACGTTCCATCCTGTTCTCCCAC
Organism: Pantoea sp. sgz302252; assembly: GCF_047713085.1. Lineage (NCBI taxonomy): Bacteria > Pseudomonadati > Pseudomonadota > Gammaproteobacteria > Enterobacterales > Erwiniaceae > Pantoea > Pantoea sp. sgz302252. The sequence continues at coordinate 30,772 of NZ_JBLFJW010000021.1, read as the reverse complement.
TTTTTTGATGTCGATGAAGAAATGTTCAACCTGCCTTGACGACAGAAATAAAATGACAATATTTAGTAATACGCAGTGCGTAAAAAAATCATAACAACAATGCCGGATTCGGCTCTTTCGGAGTCGCCATAATGATAGTTAAGAGATGCAATGGCTACCGGGGTAGGGTCTACCCGGTTTCTGTTTTTGTCGGGATGTTTTTCGCGACATCCGCATTTGCCTGGCAACAGGAATATATCGTTACTGACCCACAAAGTAATACGCCGGAACGTTATACCTGGGATAGCGATCACCAACCGCGTTACGATGATATTCTCGCGGAGCGTATCAGCGCGTCGCAACCTCAACCCGGTGTGGCGATGAATACCCCCGATGAAACGCCAATCGAGACTACTCGCACGCTTAGCGTGGGCTGGAACATTCCGCTCAGCGCGATGTTTTCTACCGGGCCGGTGGCAAGCTGGCATTATGACGGTTCGGCCACGTCCATGTGGAACGAATTTGGCGACAGCGGCTCCACCGCACTGACTGACCCGATGTGGCACGCCAGCGTGAGTTCGTTGGGCTGGCGTTTTGATGCCCAGCCGTTGTGGGGCGTGCATCCCTGGGCGCAAATCAGCTACAACCAGCAGTTCGGCGAGAATCAGTGGAAATCACAGTCGGGCCTGAATCGCACGCCCACTTCAGCCCAGGACGGAAGCTGGACCGATGTCACCGTGGGGGCCGATATGCTGCTGAGCCAACATATTGCGGCTTATGCTTCGTTGTCACAGGCGGACAATATGAACGAAGGCGCTAACACGCTTTACATCATGGGCGTGAGCGCTCGTTTTTAACATTCTCCCGTTCAGAGAACACATTTGTTTTACGTTAAAATTACAATTAACACGCCTCTTTTGGTGATAGTAACCGCTCACTTATCGCTGTTTCATTTTCTGGCAATGTTATTCATTCCTTCTTCAGTGCATTATAATCTGGCGAAAAACTACGGCGTGATTTACCTCGGTTTTGGGATTGGCAGCATTTGCGGGTCCATCATTGCCTCGCTGTTCGGCGGATTCTATGTAACTTTCTGTGTGATTTTCGCCCTGCTAATTCTCTCTCTTGCGCTGTCCACTACGATTCGCCAGCCGCAACGTGAGGTGCTGCAACAGGCACATGCTTAACGTAAAGCTGTAATTTATTGCTCTAACAAACCATGAAATCCGGGTGATTAATTTTGTAAATATTGCCCGGATCACACTTCCTGCTGACACTTTTCCCCCGCGCTATGGTCTACTTGTCGCGCTTATAGACGTTTCCGATAACCGTTTCTGACGCAATAACTTAATCTGCTTGTTGTCATTCCGGCAACCAAGTCGGTTTTTTGATTTCCCTTTCCCAGGGTTTAGCTTGCATGAATTACATAAAATCGCTGACGCAGCAAAGACTTTGCTTATTCCTTGCTGTGTATATCGGCCTGTTTCTTAACGGTGCTGTTTTAGTCCGCCGCGTTGAGGTTTATCTCGAACATCTCACGGTCAGAAATGGAATTTTTGCCCTCATTGAGGTGTTTGGCTCCTTCCTCGCCACCTTCTTCCTGCTTCGCCTGTTGTCACTCTTTGGCCGCCGAGTCTGGCAAGTCCTGGCTTCGCTGGTGGTGATCATTTCCGCCGCGGCCAGCTACTACATGACTTTCATGAACGTGGTGATTGGCTACGGGATTGTGGCCTCGGTCATGACCACCGATATCGATTTATCGAAAGAAGTGGTAGGTCAGGGCTTCATGATGTGGACCGTGCTGTCCAGCCTTCCGCCGCTGCTCTTCATCTGGAGCAACCGTTGCCGCTACACCCTGCTGCGCCAGCTTCGCACTCGCGGGCAGCGTGTCCGTAACATTGCCGTCGTGCTGATGGCGGGCCTTCTGGTTTGGGCTCCGATTCGCGTGATGGAACAGCAACAGAAGAAAATCGAAAAAGCCACCGGTGTGGATATGCCGAGTTATGGCGGGGTGGTGGCGAACTCGTACCTGCCATCAAACTGGCTTTCTGCGCTGGGGCTGTACGCCTGGGCGCAAGTCGACGAGTCATCGGATAACAAATCCCTGATCAACCCTGCCAAAAAGTTTACCTATGTGGCGCCAGGTCATGAGCTGGATGACACCTACGTGGTGTTCATCATCGGCGAAACGACGCGCTGGGATCATATGGGGATTCTGGGTTACGACCGGGACACCACACCGAAGCTGGCTCAGGAGAAAAACCTGGTGGCTTACCGTGGTTACTCGTGCGATACCGCGACCAAACTCTCGTTGCGCTGTATGTTCGTGCGTCAGGGCGGCGCCGATGAGAACCCGCAGCGTACGCTGAAAGAGCAAAACGTCTTTGCCGTGCTCAAGCAGCTTGGCTTTAGCTCTGATCTGTTCGCGATGCAGAGCGAGATGTGGTTCTACAGCAACACCATGGCGGATAACATCGCTTACCGCGAGCAGATTGGTGCCGAGCCGCGCAACCGTGGCAAAGACGTGGACGACATGCTGCTGCTCAATGAGATGTCTCTCTCGCTGGAAGGCCATCCTAAAGGTAAGCATTTGATTATTCTGCACACCAAAGGGTCGCACTACAGTTACTATCAGCGCTACACCCGTGATTTTGCCAAATGGAAACCGGAGTGTGTGGGGATTAATGGTCAATGCAGTAAACAAGAGCTGATCAACGCTTATGACAACTCCGTGCTGTATGTGGACACCTTTATTAGCAAAGTGCTCGATCAGTTGAGAGATAAAAAAGCCATCGTGTTCTATGCCGCAGACCACGGTGAGTCGATCAATGAGAGAGAGCACCTGCACGGCACTCCGCGTAAGCTCGCGCCGCCAGAGCAGTTCCGTGTGCCAATGCTGGTATGGATGTCGGATAAATATCTGGCCAACCCAGCCAACGAACAAGCATTCCAGCACCTGAAGCAACAGGCTGAAATGAAGGTGCCGCGCCGCCATGTGGAGTTGTACGACACCATTATGGGCTGCCTGGGCTACACCTCGCCGAACGGTGGCATCAACGAAAACAGCAATTGGTGTCACGTCCCGGCAAAGGTTCAATAACAGCTGGCGAGTTTCTCACCGACTGAATCGGCTTTTGGCTAAAAGGGATTGACGGAGTAGCATCGCAGCAGATAAGATGCGCTCCGCATTCGGCGAGTAGCGCAGCTTGGTAGCGCAACTGGTTTGGGACCAGTGGGTCGGAGGTTCGAATCCTCTCTCGCCGACCACATTCGAAAAACCTGCTTTTAAAGCAGGTTTTTTTTCGTCCTGTGCAGTTTGGTCCGGTACATTTACAGCCAGATATTTTAGTTATACGTTTTGTTATACATCCCCGACATAGCAATGGAACGTATAACATAGCGCGAGTCACCCATCCCCTTACCGCAACTGAAGTCCGTGCGGCGCATCCAGCACAAAAGGAATTCACTCTTCAGGATGGCAACGGACTGTATCTGCTGGTCAAACCCAACGGTGCTAAAATCTGGCGTTTCAACTATGTGCGTCCCGGCGATAAAAAACGGGCGCTGGTCAGTTTCTGCTCTCTGGATGATGTACCGCTGGCGGATGCCGTAAACGTCGCGATGAATACCGCGCAATGGTCGCGCAGACACTGACCCGCAGCACCATCAGCAACAGCAACGTGAATCCGAGTTACTGCGCCGGGGGGCATACCTTTCGTAAAGTGGCTGCTGACTGGCATTACACAGAGTGCATGTGACAGAAGAAATCCTGTTAAATGGCCTTTTGTACCATCATCGCGATAATCTGCCTGTCTGAATACTGCATGGCATGACACGCCAGTGCACAAAGGTTGTTGAGCGAATGTTCAACCTCATCGCAGACAATCCCTTCCCGGCCCGTTACCGCTGTGCCATCCAGCGCCATCAGTACCGCTTTAAATGCGGAAGCGGCCCCGGTGGAGACTTTCATGGCGCAGCTGTTGGATGCACCGTCGCAGATAATCCCGCTGACGTCGCCGATCATGCTGTTGACTGCCATTGAAATGGTGTTCAGATTACCGCCCAGCAGCCACGCCATACCCGCCGCAGCGCCCATCGAGGCGGTGGATGCTGCGCAGAGTGCCGAAAGCGTAGGAAGTTTGCTATGAATATAGACTGCAGTCAGGTGCGAAAGTATCAGTGCCCGTGCCAGTTGCTCCTGATCGGCAACCACATGTTCAGCCACGACGACTACCGGCAGGGTGGCGGCAATGCCCTGATTGCCAGATCCCGAGTTACTCATGGCGGGGAGTGGTGCGCCTCCCATTCGGGCATCTGAAGCCGCAGCCGTGCGGGTAAGTATATCGGACAGCAATCCAGTTCCAATAATCCCTTGCCTGCTCTGTCGCGCCAGCGTCGCACCAACATGCAGCCCCCATTCATTATGGAGTCCTTCCTGCGACAGCGCGTCGTTGAGCTCCGCCGCATCGAGAATAAACTCAAGATCGCTGAATGCGGCTTTTTCTGCGAAGAGCAGAATGTCGCTCAGTGTGACAGGCCGGAAGACATCTGGCAGATTAAGCGTGCTGGATTGCGGCGCGCTGTTATCGCCCCGAAATACCACGATATCATCCTGCGCGATGTTGATGATATTGGTATGCTCGCCAGCAATCGTGACCGTGGCATGATGCTCACCCTGCCAGACCCGCACCCGCGCATAAAGCACTTCAGTACAATCGTGATCAATGCTGACCCGCACTTGCTTCTGCGCAATCATCCGGCAGGCCGCGTCAACATTGGGTGGAGTGACATTTTTCAGCACCTCCAGCCCGGCCTTTGCCTCTCCGCATAATGCTCCCAATGCTGCTGCAACCGGAAGGCCCGTCATACCCGACCCTGGCATGGTCACGCCCATGCCATTTTTCATCAGATTAGGGGATACCCAGGCTTCCACCTTTTGTACCTTGCCCGGCAGATGTGCTGCCGCGGTGGCTGCTGCCAGCGCCAGTGATACCGGCTCGGTACAGCCCAGCGCGGGCTTCACTTCCGATTTAACGATACGGAGAAAATTCTCCCACAGTGCAGTCGTGTGTGTGTCTTTCATATCTTCAGTTCTCATCCTGATTAAGCAAAGGCCAGGAACGGCGAGACGCAGAGCAGTAACCCGGTGATGATAATCACCACCAGTGAGACGCCTTTGTATTTGTGTAACGCAGGGACTTTCAGTACCAGCCAGGCCGGAATAAGGCAGCCGACCAGACCAAATATCGGACTACAGATGGAGGTAAAACTTAAGACCGGTGCATTAAGGGCAACGGCACTCCAGGCCAGCACGATGGCAAACAGCATGATGCCCCGCTGAACCCAGACCTCATTAATTTTATCGGCAGGCATTTTGCGACGAAGCAGGTTCATCACGATGCCCTGTGTGGCTTCGCGAAAACCCAGATACACACCAAAGAAAGCCGTCATGACGGCAAAGATATTCAGAATGACGCTGACCACTTTCACCCATGAACCGCCGTCACTGATGAACTGCGCCGCAATCGCCAGTGCAGAAATATTCTGCTGGTATGCCTTAACGGCTTCATCATGGCCCATCGCCAGTGTGAACGACACGGCATAGAAAAAGACCGTCACAAACAGGATGCCGAATGCAATATTCATCGCCCGCAGGGCCTTGAAACGGGCCACCTCGATATTCTTTTCACGGGAGCGGTAAGAAATGACCATTGGGCTGAGTGTCTGAATAAACAGAATGGAGGTCAGCGTAAATGGCAGGGTAATGATGGCGTTCTTAATCAGCATCCCCGTTGGCGGCAGCGTGCCTGCATGGTAAAGATGCCACATACCCACCATCGACACACCCAGGGCGGCAACCACCAGCAATTTGGTCAGCACCATGCCGGTGGAAACTTTAAACAGTAACTTTTCGCCGCGAGAGGAAATGGCCACCAGCACGCAGATCAGTGCCAGGCCGTAGAACGGGCTGTCAGAGAGCAGACCTTTTGTCACGCCGAAGGTGTGCAGATACGATGCGCTGTCGTTGGTGATTGCTGTGGAATAAACAAACATCCAGATAACCAGCATCACAAAATACAGTGCTCCAAGCAGTATGCCCCAGTTTTTGCCGAGATAACCGCTGATAACGCCGGGATAGTCTTTGCATTCCGGAGACTCCGCCAGTGTGTTAATGAAAAGGCGCTGAAATAAGTACATCGCCGGATAGCCGATAATGGAAGATAACAGGAACACCCACAGCCCCATTAATCCCACCTGAACAGGCAGGAATACTATCCCCGCTCCGATAGCCATCCCGATACTCATGATGACCCATCCCCGGTCGGTGCTGTTGAACTTAATGGCTTCGCGCCATTCACTTTCTGTCATTCCGGCCCGTCGGGCCTGCGGAGAGGTATTGGTAATAACGCTGCTGTCTGTTGTTTCCAGTGTCATAAAAAACTCCTGCCGAATGTGTAGGGTAAACATGTTGTCGTTTTAATGGCGTTGCCGGAGAGATAAACCAGCACGTTGATGTAGGTGCTTATAAGAATGAGCAAAGAATAAAGCGGATTTGGGAGGTGTTTTTTCTGCTTTTTACTGTGAAATTGCTTATTGGTAGAAAATGGTTCTCCATTCAGAAGTAAATAGTTTATTTCTATTCTTCTTATCGCTGACTGGCAAAGGAATTGACGCTAACGCTCAAACAGGATGGTGAGTAATGCATTGTTTTTCTTGAAATAAGTTTTGTTGCTTTCATGTGTCTGATTATGTTTTTGATGAAAACCTGTGAACTCGCAGAGCAATATTGGATATTATCAATTCATTAACATTGTGCCTGGATTTCATTGCTTCGATCACAGCTCAGATAAAGGGCACCCCTCCATTCGGAATATTATTCTGTTCTTTGTAATGAAATTGTCTATTTCTGGCATGACTCACGGTTGTTGCGGGTTATTTCTGTGATGGATTTCCGCCTGTCCTGGGGATAAGCTTTTTTATCTTTCTTTTATTATTAACGAAGTGAACAGAGCGATGAACGTGATTAATACCAGCAAGGCACCTGCGGCAATCGGGCCTTATATTCAGGGTGTGGAACTCAGCAACACAGGACAGATGGTGATAACGTCAGGCCAGCTCCCTGTGGACCCTGCTACCGGGCTGATGCCGGAGAATGTAGCAGCCCAGGCCCGACAGTCACTGGAAAATGTCAAAGCCATTGTTGAGGCTGCCGGGCTGAATGTAGGCAACATTATCAAGACCACTGTGTTTGTGAAGAACCTGGATACGTTCGCTGTTGTCAATGAGGCTTACAGTACGTTTTTTACTGAGCATGGCGCAGGTTTTCCGGCTCGCTCCTGCGTTGAAGTTGCCAGACTGCCAAAAGATGCGTTGGTGGAAATAGAAGCCATTGCCGTACAGTCGCCATGCCGCAAAACCTCTTAGTGATTCATACTGTTGAGTGAAATTATTTTCGCGCTACAACAGTATGGTGGTGCCAGAACTTTCTGCCAGAAAGAAGCGGGCAGATGCACTGGGACATCCGATGAATCTCTCGGACCACATTCGAAAAGCCTGCTTTTAAAGCTGGTTTTTTTCGTCTGGAGCCGGGGTGGCGAGCGGTTATTGTAGGCCCGTGCCAGCGCATCCTCTGGCACCGACAAAATTTGAAAAACCTTGCTCAAGAGCGGTTTTTTTTGCGCCTAAAAACAGTAAGCTGGCGACAGCATTGGGTTCATTTGAATATGAAGTCCATGTTTCAGGGAAGATACATCGACGAAAGATAAGCGTCAGATCGAGGGAAAGATGAAAAGGTTTTATCTGAGTTTTCTCATTTGCTTATACGTACATCCTACCAGCGCATCCTCCGTTTCTGAGGGGCCTGAAGTTGAACGATGTGAGAATGAAGCAAAGCAACATCCTGAAGATCCCGATGGATTCATGTCGACCTTCGATTGCCTGTCTCGTCAACTTGGTCACTATCAAAGCTTGCTAAAAACAGAATACCAACATCGACTCGTGTTGATGGACACCAATGACTATTACGATATTCCTGAGTCGACGGCCGCTGACGCTAAAAGTACCCGCACGGAGATTAAGCGCAATTTTATTGCTTCGCAAAATGCCTGGCAGCAATATGAAACCGCTTTTTGCGCTGCAGTTGCACCCATCCGCCCGATTGGGCATGGCAATGCGCTTGAACTTGCTCAGTGCCAAATCACGCTGCTCAAAAGTCGAATTGATGAAATTCAGCGCATGACGGAAGCGTGGCAATTGGAAGCCCAATAACGCCGAAGTCAGGGTTATTGCAGCCATGCGATTCTGGCCGCATCTCTTCGGGCATCTTTATTAGGGCGTAGGGCATTGAGCCATTTCACAAGCTCAGCCTTTTTCCCCTGAGAGATGATCTCCGCCATTTTTCCAGCACCGGTATTTCCTTGATAAAGGGTGTCGTAAAAAACATCTTTCACCTTTTGCTCAACGAATGCCCATGGCAGGCCACGTGGGCTCACTCGGGAATAGATCCTTTCCGCGCTTGAAACATAAGTTTTGAATGAGATGTTGAACAGATTGACCTGCTGTTGATGGGTAATCTCTCCGACCATCGGGCCATATGTCTCGATGAAGGAAACACAAGACCTTCCTTTCAAATTTGCTGCGCGACGACAAAGTTCCGCTTTGTAATCCTCGAACGCAGCGTATTTCAGCGTACTGTAAGCGTGCCCTGAGTATTGGCAGGACGCCAGTATGGGCCCATGCGATGGAGGGCTTCGATAAAAGCCACATCAACCGGGCTAATTTCAGACAAAACGAACGGAGGTACTGCCCGTGACGGGCTGTGAGTGCGTGTGCTTAGCGATTCTGAGGCAGAGATTTGCAGGCTAACCGCCGTTTTACACCTTCAGCCGCGATTTTGTGACATATTCCATTGTATTTTTTTATATTTGATTAGCTCAAATCTTGCGTTACTTATGGATAAGCTCAGCATTTTCGCCTGTGCGTTTTAGCGTTCACGCTATTAATCGCTCAGATTATCGCCATCTCGCAAGAATTTTTTGCCAATTCGCGCAATTGTTAATCACTGGTTATTGCAAGGTGTGAAGATGATTGTGCTGCTGTTAAGCGCGTAGCATAAATTTCCCTGCTGAAAACATGCCTCTGAAGTTTTTTTAATCTTTGTTTGTCAATTCTCACCCCTGATGTAAATCCCGGTTACCTGTATTGACGTTTGCACATCTTGTTGACAGATTGTAGGGCATGAGGGGCATTTCAGGGAGAATCTGCGCTGCAACTCAGTCGCTCTTCTGAAAGGAATCTCCAACCCTTTTAACGCCTTCGGGCACTACCGACCAGACCGGGTAAAAAACAAATAAAGGCCTGGCGGAAAAACACAACAAACATCACATTTGGAGCAGAATAATGAGTATTTCCTTGAAAAAGTCAGGGATGCTGAAGCTTGGTCTTAGCCTGGTGGCACTGACTGTAGCGGCAAGCGTGCAGGCCAAAACCCTGGTTTACTGTTCTGAAGGCTCGCCGGAAGGCTTTAACCCACAGCTCTTCACCTCTGGTACCACCTACGATGCCAGCTCCGTTCCTATTTATAACCGTCTGGTTGAATTCAAAACCGGGACCACGGAAATCATTCCTGGCCTGGCAGAGAAATGGGACGTTAGCGCCGACGGCAAAACCTACACCTTCCACCTGCGTCAGGGCGTGAAGTGGCAGGACAACAAAGATTTCAAACCGACTCGCGACCTGAACGCAGATGACATCGTCTTCTCCTTCGACAGGCAGAAGAATGACAAAAACCCGTACCACAAAGTCTCTGGCGGCAGCTATGAGTACTTCGAAGGTATGGGCCTGCCGGACCTGATAAGCGTTGTGAAGAAAGTGGACGACAACACCGTTCAGTTCGTGCTGACTCGCCCGGAAGCGCCGTTCCTTGCGGATCTGGCGATGGACTTCGCGTCTATTCTCTCCAAAGAATATGCTGACAACATGCTGAAAGCCGGTACGCCGGAGAAAGTTGACCTGAACCCAATCGGTACCGGTCCGTTCCAGCTGCTGCAGTACCAGAAAGACTCCCGTATTCTGTACAAAGCGTTCCCGGGCTACTGGGGCACCAAGCCACAGATTGACCGTCTGGTCTTCTCTATCACCCCTGATGCTTCTGTGCGTTACGCCAAACTGCAGAAAAACGAATGCCAGGTCATGCCATACCCGAACCCGGCTGACATCGCTCGCATGAAGCAGGACAAGAACATCAACCTGCTGTCTCAGGCGGGTCTGAACGTGGGTTACCTCTCCTTCAACACCGAGAAGAAGCCGCTGGATGATGTGAAAGTTCGTCAGGCGCTGACCTATGCGGTGAACAAAGAATCCATCATCAAAGCCGTTTATCAGGGCGCAGGCGTTGCCGCGAAAAACCTGATCCCACCCACCATGTGGGGCTATAACGACGATGTGAAGGATTACACCTACGATCCTGAGAAAGCCAAAGCGCTGCTGAAAGAAGCGGGCCACGCAGACGGTTTCACCATCGACCTGTGGGCAATGCCGGTTCAGCGTCCTTACAACCCGAACGCTCGCCGTATGGCTGAGATGATTCAGGCTGACTGGGCGAAAGTGGGCGTGAAAGCCAACATCGTGACCTACGAGTGGGGCGAGTACCTGAAACGTGCGAAAGCGGGTGAGCATCAGTCTGTAATGATGGGCTGGACCGGCGACAATGGGGACCCGGATAACTTCTTCGCCACCCTGTTCAGCTGTGCAGCGGCGAAAGATGGTTCCAACTACTCTCGCTGGTGTTACAAGCCGTTTGAAGACCTGATTCAGCCGGCGCGTGCGACCGACGATCACAACAAGCGTGTTGAACTGTACAAACAGGCTCAGGTAGTGATGCATGACCAGGCTCCGGCGCTGATCATCGCTCACTCCACCGTGTACGAGCCAGTGCGTAAAGAAGTCAAAGGCTATGTGGTGGATCCGTTGGGTAAACACCACTTCGAAAACGTCTCTGTCGAATAATTAAAAATGTAAGGGGCACTCACGTGCCCTTATGCCCGGCGGCGCTGTGCTTGCGCGGGCCTACACAAGTAGGCCGGGTAAGCGGCAGCGCCACCCGGCAGTTGTGAGCAATACAGACGAGCAGTTCCAGGCTGAGCGTCTTTAGAGAGAGTACGTGTTATGTTGCAGTTCATCCTCCGACGTTTGGGATTAGTCATCCCGACCTTTATCGGTATCACCCTCCTCACTTTTGCCTTCGTCCATATGATCCCCGGCGACCCGGTGCTGATCATGGCAGGTGAGCGTGGTATCTCCCCTGAGCGTCACGCCGAGCTTCTGGCCGCTTTAGGCCTGGATAAGCCGCTGTGGCAGCAGTATCTCCACTATGTCTGGGGTGTGCTTCATGGCGATTTGGGTATTTCGCTGAAGAGCCGCCTGCCGGTGTGGGACGAGTTCGTGCCTCGCTTTAAAGCGACACTGGAACTCGGTGTCTGCGCCATGATTTTTGCCGTTGCTGTCGGCATTCCCGTTGGCGTGCTGGCTGCCGTCAAACGGGGCTCCATCTTCGACCATACCGCTGTTGGCCTGGCGCTGACCGGTTACTCCATGCCTATCTTCTGGTGGGGCATGATGCTGATCATGCTGGTCTCCGTGCAGCTGAACCTCGCGCCGGTTTCCGGGCGTATCAGCGATTCGGTGTTCCTCGATGACACGCTGCCGTTAACCGGTTTCATGCTGATTGATACCGCCATCTGGGGCGAACCGGGCGACTTTATCGACGCGCTGGCGCACATGGTGCTGCCTGCGGTGGTGCTCGGCACCATTCCGTTAGCGGTGATCGTGCGTATGACCCGTTCGGCGATGCTGGAAGTGCTGGGCGAAGACTACATTCGTACCGCGCGTGCGAAAGGGCTGACGCGTATGCGTGTGATCATCGTCCATGCGCTGCGTAACGCGATGCTGCCGGTGGTGACAGTTATCGGTTTGCAGGTCGGCACGCTGCTGGCGGGCGCTATTCTGACTGAAACCATCTTCTCCTGGCCGGGTCTTGGACGCTGGCTGATTGATGCGTTGCAACGCCGTGACTATCCGGTGGTGCAGGGCGGGGTGCTGCTGGTGGCGACGATGATTATTCTCGTCAACCTGCTGGTCGACCTGCTGTACGGCGTGGTGAACCCGCGTATTCGACATAAGAAGTAAGGGGCCATCATGTCACAAGTCACTGAAACTAAAGTTACTGCTCCGGTGCCCATGACCCCGTTGCAGGAGTTCTGGCACTATTTCAAACGCAATAAAGGCGCGGTGGTCGGGCTGGTGTATGTGGTGGTAGTGATGTTCATCGCTATCTTCGCCAACTGGATTGCGCCGTATAACCCGGCGGATCAGTTCCGTGATTCGCTGTTAGTCCCGCCGTTCTGGCAGGAGGGCGGCACGCTGTCGCACCTGCTCGGTACCGATGACGTAGGCCGCGATGTGCTTTCGCGTCTGATGTACGGCGCGCGTCTGTCGTTGCTGGTTGGCTGTCTGGTCGTTGTGCTGTCGCTGGTGATGGGGATTGTCCTCGGACTGGTGGCGGGCTACTTCGGCGGTATCGTCGATAACATCATCATGCGTATCGTCGACATTATGCTGGCGCTGCCAAGCCTGCTGCTGGCGCTGGTATTGGTGGCGATTTTCGGCCCGTCGATAGGTAACGCCGCGCTGGCGCTGACGTTTGTCGCCCTTCCTCACTACGTGCGTCTGACGCGTGCGGCGGTGCTGGTGGAAGTGAACCGCGATTACGTGACCGCATCGCGGGTGGCGGGTGCCGGTGCGATGCGCCAGATGTTCGTCAATATTTTCCCAAACTGCCTTGCGCCGCTGATTGTTCAGGCGTCGCTCGGTTTCTCGAACGCCATTCTCGATATGGCCGCTCTTGGCTTCCTTGGCATGGGTGCGCAGCCGCCAACACCGGAGTGGGGCACCATGCTCTCCGACGTGTTGCAGTTCGCGCAGAGCGCCTGGTGGGTCGTGACCTTCCCGGGTCTCGCTATCCTGCTGACGGTGCTGGCATTTAACCTGATGGGCGACGGTCTGCGCGACGCGCTGGATCCGAAACTGAAGCAGTAAGAGGCACGAGATGGCGTTATTAAATGTAGATAAATTATCGGTGCACTTCGGTGACGAAGGTACCCCGTTCCGTGCCGTAGACCGCATCAGTTACAGCGTTAAGCAAGGTGAAGTGGTCGGCATCGTGGGCGAATCCGGCTCCGGTAAATCCGTGAGTTCGCTGGCTATCATGGGGCTGATTGATTACCCGGGCCGCGTGATGGCTGAAAAGCTGGAATTTAATGGTCGCGATTTACAGCGCATTTCCGAAAAAGAACGCCGCCAGTTGGTGGGCGCGGAAGTGGCGATGATTTTCCAGGACCCGATGACCAGCCTGAACCCGTGCTACACCGTCGGTTTCCAGATAATGGAAGCGATCAAGGTGCATCAAGGCGGGAACAAGAAAACCCGTCGCCAGCGTGCGATTGATTTGTTGAACCTGGTGGGCATTCCCGATCCGGCATCACGTCTCGATGTCTATCCGCACCAGCTTTCCGGTGGGATGAGCCAGCGTGTGATGATTGCGATGGCGATTGCCTGTCGTCCGAAGCTGCTGATTGCCGATGAACCGACCACCGCGCTGGACGTGACCATCCAGGCACAGATCATCGAGCTGCTGCTGGAGCTTCAGCAGAAAGAGAACATGGCGCTGGTGCTGATCACTCACGATCTGGCACTGGTGGCCGAAGCGGCACATAAAATCATCGTGATGTATGCAGGTCAGGTGGTTGAAACGGGCGCGGCGCAGGATATTTTCCGTGCTCCGCGCCATCCTTATACTCAGGCATTGCTTCGTGCGTTGCCGGAGTTTGCGCAAGATAAAGCGCGTCTGGCCTCGCTGCCGGGTGTGGTACCGGGTAAATATGACCGTCCGAACGGTTGTCTGCTCAACCCGCGCTGCCCGTACGCGACGGACAAATGCCGCAGCGTTGAACCTGAACTGAATCTGGTGGATAACGGACGTCAGTCTAAATGCCACTTCCCCCTCGATGATGCCGGGAGGCCGACACTATGAGTACGCACGAGGCCACCTCGCAGCAGCCGCTGTTGCAGGCTATCGACCTGAAAAAACACTACCCGGTGAAGAAGGGGATTTTCGCCCCGGAGCGCCTGGTGAAAGCACTGGACGGCGTTTCCTTCACGCTGGAACGGGGCAAAACGCTGGCGGTAGTAGGGGAATCCGGCTGTGGAAAATCCACGCTCGGTCGCCTGCTGACCATGATTGAAGTGCCGACCGGCGGCGAGCTCTATTATCAAGGGCAAGACCTGCTTAAGCCTGATGTCAGCGCAGAAAAACTGCGTCGTCAGAAGATTCAGATCGTGTTCCAGAACCCGTACGGTTCTCTGAACCCGCGTAAAAAAGTCAGCCAGATTCTGGAAGAGCCGCTGCAAATCAACACCACGTTGAGCAAAGCAGAGCGTAAGGAAAAAGTGCTGGCGATGATGGCGAAAGTTGGCCTGAAAGCCGAACATTACGACCGCTATCCGCACATGTTCTCTGGTGGTCAGCGCCAGCGTATCGCTATCGCCCGTGGCCTGATGCTTGACCCGGACGTGGTGATTGCCGATGAACCTGTCTCCGCGCTGGACGTGTCCGTGCGTGCGCAGGTGCTGAACCTGATGATGGATTTGCAGCAGGATATGGGCCTGTCGTACGTGTTTATTTCACACGACCTGTCGGTGGTAGAGCACATCGCTGATGAAGTGATGGTGATGTACCTCGGTCGCTGTGTGGAGAAAGGCACCAAGGATCAGATCTTCAACAATCCCCGTCACCCGTATACGCAAGCGCTGCTCTCTGCTACTCCGCGTCTGAATCCAGATGAGCGCCGTGAGCGTATCAAGCTGACCGGCGAGCTGCCAAGCCCGCTGAATCCGCCGCCAGGCTGTGCGTTCAACGCGCGTTGCCGTCGTCGTTTCGGGCCTTGCACGCAGTTGCAGCCACAGTTGAAAGAGTACGGTGGGCAACTGGTCGCCTGCTTTGCTGTCGATCAGGATGAAAACGGCGAGAAGCCGCTGGCTTAATTTGCTTTAAGTTATTTACGACAAAGCCGGAGCCTTTAGCTCCGGTGAGACTGATGACAAACCTCTAACGAATACCGTTTTGTCATGGGTGGCAGAACAAAAAATAAGGAAAATCAATTCATTGATTTTCGGCTGCTCACCACAAAGAAGGAAAAACCACGCTTTTTCCTTCTTTGTCAGCAATCTGGCCGGAGCCTTCAGCTCCGGCTTTTTTATTGGCGGCAAAAGAGGGCTTTCCGTTAATTAATTAAATGTAACAATAAATTTCAGTTAATGTAAAAAAGTTTCCATAAAGAAAAATAACGCTAAAGTATTAGTCCTGATATCTGCCGTTTTTCATCAAACTCTATTACGGTTTGAGGATTAAGCAGTATGTTCTATTGCTGATAAGGTAAATAAAAAGTACAAAACACTGTGCTATTTGAAAGCAGAAAAAAAGATGGCGGCGGTTCACTTTCCAGGTGAATATTGCGCTAAATAAAACCTGCCCTTAATTAACAGTAAATCCGTGCTTAATAGTTACGCACGGCAATTAATTCCTCAACGGGCTTAGCGTTCGCATTTTAACAAAATACACTATGCTGTCATTGGATGGACTCCGCATAAAACAGCAAGTTACTGTCGTAATATATTTGTGAATCATGGGGTTACTATGAACCATTATGATGATTTGCAGCGCTTTAAGGACAAAACGCGTACGCAAACCTTCGACTTCAAGGATCTTTCTGCGCAAACCGCTGCCAGCGAGCGCGGTGATTGGGCGATCCTTGATCAGCTGTCACCGTCCACTGAAAAAGAAGCCACGCTGGCGATGGGCGGTTCTGTCTCGCAAATCGTCCCGCAGCCGGTTTCTGCCGATGCCTTTGTTCCACATGGCGTTCCGTCAGCGCGCACCGTTTCACACGCCGATGCGCCGCACGAGACACGTTCAGCTTCGATTATGCAAAGCGTCACGGCGCAAATGACGCCTCAGGCTGAACCTGAGGTCGTCCCGGAAAGCGCACCGCAGGCCGTTATTCAACCGCAACCGGCACCAGCCATTGCTGCGCCATCTGTGCCACAGCCCGCGCCTGTCTCAAGACCGTCTGCACCCGCCGCTTCGAGTGACGCGGTGAACTACTCTCGGCTCTTCGCGCCTAAAACCGCCGACATTCCGGGTAAAGCTGAAAAAGAAGAGAAAGATCAGCCCTTAAAATCATTGCTGGAAAGGATTGCTTCATGCCGTTAATTTGCGTCTGCTCCCCGAAGGGAGGTGTAGGTAAAACAACTCTCGCGGCTAACCTGACTTATGCGTTAGCGCGTGCAGGCAGTAAAGTGCTGGCGATTGATTTCGACGTGCAGAATGCGCTGCGTCTGCATTTTGGTGTGCCGCTTTCCGATGAACGCGGCTATGTGGGCAAATCGTCTGAGTCCTTTGACTGGAACCAGCATGTGTTGGGCGCGGGCAGCAACATGTTTGTGCTGCCCTATGGTGAAGTGACCGAACAGCAGCGCGTTGAATTCGAAGACAAATTGACCAACGATGAACATTTTCTGGCTCGCGGCCTGGGCACGTTGCTCAACTACCCTGGGCTGATTATCGTGGCCGATTTCCCTCCTGGCCCGTCCGCGGCGCTGAAAGCCATGACGCCGCTGGCGGATATTCATCTGGTGACGCTGCTGGCCGACACGGCCTCGATGTCACTCTTACCGCATGTGGAAAACAACCGGCTAACCGGTGAAGCGCTAAACCACAAGCATGGTCATTTTTTTGTTGTTAACCAAAGCGATAGCCGCCGACAAATCAGCCGTGATGTGACCGCCTTTATGGAAGAGCGGCTGGGTGAGCAACTGATCGGCATCATTCATCGCGATGAAAGCGTGATTGAAGCTAACGCCTCACAGAAATCGATATTTGAATTCAGCCCGGCGTCTGCCGCTGCGTTTGATATTGAAATCATTGCTAAAAAAGTTGCCGCCAAGCTGGGCATCAACGTTGGGGATGGCACGGTTCATAACATGCCACGCATGTCAGCCGGGCTTTAATACATTCAGGGTCGCCTATGAAAAAGTTTCTCTTTTGGTTGCTGGTGTTGGCACTGGCACCGATTGCCATACTTGTGATTGCTACGCCCATGGACAGCCAGAAACAGTCTATTTTCGGCTTGCTGAGCATTGGCATTCTTTTCCTGATGGGATTCAGTAAACGGCGCAGTATCTCCGTTATCATGGTGGTGACGTCGCTGCTGATGTCGACCCGATATATGTATTTTCGCCTGACGCAAACGCTGCATTTTAATTCAGAAATAGAAGCCATCCTCGGAACAGGGTTATTTCTGGCGGAAGTCTATATCTGGATAATGCTGCTGCTGAACTATTTGCAGACCGTCTGGCCTTTAAAGCGCGATATTACGCCGCTGCCGGATGATATGTCGCTGTGGCCAACGGTGGATGTCTATATTCCAAGCTATAACGAACCGCTGGAAGTGGTACGCGATACCGTGCTGGCGGCGCAGTGTATCGACTACCCGAAAGACAAAATCAAAATCTACCTGCTGGATGACGGCAAGCGTAGTGAATTTGCGGTGTTTGCCGCCGATGTGGGGGTGGGCTATATCACCCGTCCGGATAACAAACACGCCAAAGCGGGCAACCTGAACCACGCGATGAAGCTCACCAAAGGCGAGCTGATTTGTGTTTTCGACTGCGACCACGTAGCAACGCGAGTTTTCCTGCAGGCGACGGTTGGCGGCTTCTTAAAAGACCCGAAACTGGCGCTGGTGCAAACGCCACACTACTTCTACTCGCCAGATCCGTTTGAACGTAACCTTTCCGTAGGCCGCAATATTCCTAACGAAGGGATGCTGTTCTACGGGCCCATTCAACAGGGCAACGACAACTGGAACGCGACGTTCTTCTGCGGTTCCTGTGCGGTGATCCGCCGCAGCGCGCTGGAAGAGATTGGCGGTTTTGCGGTAGAAACCGTCACCGAAGATGCGCACACCGCACTGAAGATGCAGCGTCTTGGCTGGAAATCTGCATTTATCGATATCCCGCTGGCCGCAGGGCTTGCGACAGAGCGTCTGGTTCTGCACGTTATCCAGCGAACCCGCTGGGCGCGCGGCATGACCCAGATTTTCCGTATGGATAACCCGCTGTTTGGGCGTGGGCTCACTTTCCAGCAGCGCCTGTGTTATCTCAGCGCCATGATGTACTACCAGTTTGCTCTGCCGCGTGTGGTGTTCGTTACCGCGCCGCTGGCGTATCTGCTGTTTAACCTCAACATCATTCACTCTTCCGCGAGCCTGATTGTCGCTTACGCCTTGCCACATCTGTTCCTGGCAATCTACGTCGGATCGCGAATGAACGGCCGTTATCGTTACAGCTTCTGGGGCGAAATCTACGACATCGTGCTGGCCTTCCACCTGGTGTTGCCGACGCTTATCACCATGATTTTCCCGAAACGCGGCAAGTTCAACGTGACCGACAAAGGCCAGTTGCTGGATGTGGGTTATTTCGACTTCACGGTGGTGCGCCCGCATCTGGTGGTGGCGTTCTTGCTGGGGGCCGCGGTGATTGCCGGTATTGTCAGGGCCATCGGTCATGACTACTTCGGCTCAGACCCGAGCGTTATCGCCCTGAACGTGGGCTGGGGCGCTTACAGCCTTATCTTCCTGCTGGCGGCCATCGCGGTGGCGCGTGAAACCAAACAAACCCGTAAAACTATCCGTATCGATGTCGATATTCCGGTGTTGATCCACTATGCCAGCGGCATTGTCTCCCGCAGCACCACCGCTGACCTGTCGATGGGCGGCTGCCGCGTGGTGGTACAGGATGAGCGTCATCTGAAGGATGAGATTGAAGAAGTGGAACTGATCCTCGGCTCCGGCGCGATTTCGATTCCGGCAAAAATGATTGCCTCGGACGAGCGCTATATTCGCCTGATGTTTGAAGAAAACATGCCGCTCTCGCGCCGCCGTGAGCTGGTACGTGTGGTGTTGTCTCGTGCCGATGCCTGGATCAACCCGCCGCGTCCGCAGGACAACCCGTTCCGCTCGTTCGTGACCATTTTACGCTGCGTCTTTGACCTGTTCTGGCTGTCCTGGAAATCGCGTAAGGAGAATCGTCGCGCGCGTGCGGCGATGGCAAAAGGGGAAGGCCGAGTATGAAACGAATGACGACGCTGGCGTTGCTGATGGGCACGCTGCTGGCGCCTTCTGTCCACAGCGACGACACGCCATCCGCGCCGATGAGCTTCCCGTCTCCGATTGCCGAAAGCGGGGATGCTGCACCTGACAGCCAGAGTGCGCCTGCAACCCGTGCGACTGAGCCTGATGCGGCGGCGGCTGAAGGTGATGCTGCACCAGATTCAACGCCAGCACCAGATACCACGACAACCGCGCCTGAAACCACTCCGGCACCGGAGGCAAGCAGCGCGCCTGATGCGGTCGTTCCGCCTCCGTCTATGCCACCCGTTCAGGATGACACCACGCCAACGCTCGGTGGCCTGGTTCCCTCAATGGTCAGCAGCCTGAACCTGTCGCAGATGGGGATGCCGGAAGGGGTGATCCTTAGCGGCGGGCAGCTCCAGGGCGGCGCTGATTTTACGCTGCCGGGTGACCAGGTGGTCACCACCGCACAACTGAATCTCGATGTGAAAGTTTCGCCAGAAATGGCGACCCGTAACGCCACGCTGCAATTAATGCTCAATGGCCAGCCGTTAGGCACTGTGCCATTGGGTGCGGCGGAGAATGACATTTCCCACTATCAGCTCGACGTTCCGGCGGCGTTGATGGTGTCGAGCAACAACCTGAGTTTCAAAATTAACGACGGCGATGCTCAGCAGTGTCTGCGTGACCTGACGGATAAATACCGTGTGGTGATCATGCCGACTTCACGCTTTAACTGGGAAGGCCAGCAACTGGATATCGGCTCGGATTTGAGCCACTTCCCACGCCCGTTCTTCGACAGCATGCAGATGACGCCAGCCAGCGTTTCCGTAAGCTTCCCGGCACGCGTGACGCCTGATGAAGTGGGCGCAGCGGCGATTGTTTCTTCCTGGCTGGGGATTCAGGCGGATTACCGTGGGATCTCCTTCGATGCGCTGCATGACCGTCTGCCGGATAAACACGGCATTGTGATTGGGCATCCTGGCGAGCAGGTGGGTGGGCTGACGTTGCCGCAAACCAGCAAGCCGCTGCTGAAAATCATTCCGAACCCGGCGAACCCGGTTTATAAACTGCTGCTGATTGTCGGCAACGATGAAACCGCGCTGCGTGCGGCGGCCTGGCGGCTGACGAAGGGCAATTTTGCCCTGCAAACAGCCAGCAGCGATATCGATCCGCAGGCGATCCCCGTGAGCCGTCCTTACGATGCGCCGCGTTGGATCGCAACCGATCGTCGGGTGAAAATCAGCGATCTGATCCGCAAAGATCAGAGCACGACCGTTAGCGGGGTATGGCATGAGCCGCTGCGCGTGGCGTTCCGTGCAGCGCCAGATTTGTACTTGTGGGATGGCGAAACGATACCGCTGCAGATTGGCTACCGTTTCCCGTCTGAAAGCTGGATTGATGAGCAGAAATCCTTGCTGAGCGTGACGCTCAACAACACCTTCCTGCGCAACCTGCCGATGAACAAACAAGGGCTGCTGGAGTCGCTGTGGCACAAGCTCGGCGGCGATGCCCGCCAGGAACAGTTCACCATTCCGCTGGAGCCGTACCTGATTTACGGTGACAACCAGATGTCGCTCTATTTCAACGTGGTGCCGAAAGACAGCGCCCCGTGCAGCGTGTTGCTCAACAACAACATCAAGAGCCGGATAACTGACGACTCGTGGATTGATTTGAGCCACACCCGCCACTTCGCGCTGCTGCCGAACCTGTCGTATTTCGTCGGGGCTTCGTTCCCGTTCACGCGCCTCGCGGATTACTCGCAGACCGTGTTACTGCTGCCGGAAAAACCGTCTGAAATGCAGATTACCACGTTGCTGAACATGACTGCGCGTTCCGGTAATGCCACCGGAACGGCACTCGGTAACAACAAAGTAGTGATGGGCATTCCGGCAGGCGGGGCGAATCTGGAGTATCTGCGTAACCGTGATGTGCTGGCGGTCAGCGGTCTCGATCAGAAAGCCTTCAACCAGAGCTTGCTAGAGAACTCGCCTTATACCGTCACCGACAACACCCTTGGCGTGCGCGGTGCCACCACGTGGCAAAAACTGCAGCGCTGGATGGTTGGCGACTGGACAGCAGATGGGGTTGACGCAGACCGTTACTTCTCCTCCAACAGTTCGTGGCGTGGCTTTATCAGCTATCGCTCGCCGTGGAACAGTGATCGTCTGGTGGTGACCGCCATCGGCAGCAACGACGATCAGCTGTCGCACTTGTACGACGACCTGAATTCACCGCGCATCAACGCCGGGATCCGCGGTGACACCTCTATCATCACCAATGAAAACGGGGTGCGCAGTTTCCGCGTCAGCACTCAATTCCCAAGCGGGCAAATGCCGTGGTACATGATGGCTATCTGGTATGCCAACCAGCACTCCGGACTGCTGGCGATTCTGGGGCTGATTGCCACCACGATAATGGGCGTGGCGCTCACCGCCATGTTCCGCCGTCATGCTCGTAAGCGCCTGAATCCGGGGGAAGATAAATGAAAAGAGCCACCCCAATGAAAACACCTAAGTTGCGCAGGCTTTCCACGCTGTGCCTTTCCGGCGCATTGGCGTTCGGGGCGATGGACAGCGCCCTGGCGGCGGGCAACGATGCGGCGATGAAAGCGCTGTTCGATCAGGCGCAGTACTGGCATGAAAAATCCCATGACGACCTGGCGATGGACTCGCTGAAGAAAGTGCTAATGGTCGACCCCAACAACACTCAGGCACTGTACCTGATGGCGTTGTGGAACCAGCAGAGCGGCAACATGCAGGCGTCCGCGCAGTGGCGTGAACGTCTGGCGAAAGCCTCGCCGAATGACAACGGCTTACAGGAACTGGATAACGCCCGCAAAATGGCGAAAGTGCCGCAAGGCCAGCTGAATCTTGCCCGTCAGCAGGCGCGTAGCGGCAATATTCCCGCGGCGCTGACCACCTGGCGCAGCATGTTTAACGGCGACCAGCCGCCTCAGGCGCTGGCGGCGGAATACTACATGACCATGGCGAGCGACAAGTCGCTCTATCCTCAGGCATTAAGCGAGCTACGTGGCTACGTGGCGCAGCATCCGCAGGATAACGCCAGCCGTGTGGCGCTCGGCAAAGTGCTGACCTGGCGTGAAGACTCACGCCGCGAAGGTATCGAGATGCTGGAGCCGATGGCGAGCGGCAACAAAGAAGCGGATGCCGGGTTACGTCAGGCGCTGTTGTGGCTGGGGCCGCAATCGGGCGACGATCAGTATTACAACACCTGGATGCAGCGCCACCCGCAGGATTCGGCGGTACAGGCGTATTACCGTGAACACGTGGGCGGGCTGGCAAAAGGCCAGGGGTATACCGATCTCAACAGCGGTAACACCGCGGGCGCGAAACAGCAGTTCGAGCAGGTTCTACAGACCAACCCGGAAGATGCCGATGCGCTGGCGGGAATGGGCTATATCGCTCAGCGTAATGGCGATTATCAGGCGTCGGCGCAATATCTGAACCGTGCAGCCGCGCTGGGTGGCGATGCTTCCGCATCACGCAAAGAACAGGCGCTGGATGCGCAATTCTACGGGCAACTGGCACAGGCACAGGCGGCTTATAAGCAAGGCAACGTCAGCCAGGCGCTGGCGCTGTCGGCTCCGTTAGCAGAACAAAGCGGCACGCGGGGTACTGCCGCGAAGCTATTCCGCGCCGATGTGCTGCGTCACAACAAAGATTATCCGCAGGCGGAACAGACGCTGCGCTCGTTGCTTAACGATCAGCCGCAAAACGCCTCCGCGCGTGAAAACCTGTATTACGTGCTGCGCGATCAGAACAAAACGGAAGAAGCCCAGGCGATGCTGCGCACGTTGCCAGCCAGTTTGCAGGCTAAGCTGTCGCCAAAAGTGGTGACTGGCGTGCCGGGGGATGGCATTCGCCGTCAGGCACAACAGCTGGCGATCAACGGCAATACGCAGCAGGCAATTACCACGCTGCAACAGGGCGTGGCGCGTTATCCGGACGATCCGTGGATGCGTCTGGACCTCGCACGTTTGCTGCATAAATCAGGCAACAGTGGCGAAGCCGCTTCGGTAATGGCGGCCGCCTATCGTCCGGGGGCCAGCAATAACTCTTTATATGCTGCCGCGCTGTTTGCCAGCGAGCAGGGGGCGTGGCAGCAATCGCAGTCACTGTTGTCACGTATTCCAGGTTCCGCGCAAACTTCACAAATGCGAGATTTGCGCCAGCGCGTGAACTACAACCTGCAAATGGCGACGGCACAAAGTTATCTGGCGCAAGGCAATACCGTCGCCGCCGCAAACACCCTGAAAGCGCTGGCTGCGACGCCGCCGAAAGATCCGGCGGATGTCGGCAAACTGGCACGGATGCTGGCGGATAGCGGTGATATGAATACGGCTGTTTCGCTGGTGCGGAACAACATCAGCCAGGGCGTGCAGGGCAACGTGGGCGATTACGCCGACCAGGTGACCGTGCTGAATCAGGCCGGGTTGACGCGTGAAGCGCAGACGCTGCTGTCAAATCCGACCCTACAGGCCAGCAGCACGCCGACTCAGCTGGCAAGCATTCGTAATGGTTACGTGATCAACGATGCCGATAGGCTGCGCGAGCAAGGTAACTATGCCGGGGCTTACGACAAACTGATTGGCGCGCTGCAAAACGATCCGCAAAACACCGACCTGATGTTTGCCATGGCGCGCCTGTATCAGACGGGCAAGATGAACAAAGAAGCGGGTGTCGTTTACGATTACCTGATGACGCGCGATACGCCAACCCAGGATGCTCGCGCCGGCGCAATCGACGTAGCGCTGGCACAAGGCAATGACGATCGCGCCGCGGATTTGGCGAAAGGGCTGCGCAATGACAACTCGCCGGATCGCTTACTGCTGTTGGCTCGTGTGGAAGAAGCGCAGGGCCACCATCAACAGGCCATGACTTACCTGCGCAGTGCGCGCGGCAAGCTGGTGGGGCTGGAGTCCTCCAACAACGCTCAGACGCCAACGGTGGGCGGTTTGCTGATGGCAGATAACCCGTTCATCGGCACCTCGAAAACACAGGTGCCGCCGCGCACGGCTTCAGCCTATGGCACCACGCTGCCGTGGCAGGTCGGGCAGGTGGCTGCCGATCCGGGCACGGCGTATCCGGGCACTCAGCGTACTGATTTGCCAGTGGATACCGCTCAAACCCGCACGCTGCGCCAGGTTGATACCATGATGCAGCAGCTCGAAGAGAAAACCGGCACCTGGCTGCAAGCGGGCATGCAGGTTCGCAGCCGCGATGGGGAATCGGGCACCAGTAAACTCACCGAAATGAAAGCGCCGCTGACGTGGTCTTCTTCGCCGTTTGGCGATGCACGCTTTGATTTCACTGTCACACCAATAACGCTTAGCGCAGGGGCGGCAACCGGCGATGCCTGGCGTCGCTACGGTTCGAATCCGCTCTCAAACGCGGTATCGAACATCACCACCACGGCAACGAACGAGCAGAAAGCCATTGCGAATATGACGGCCGCAGAGCGCGCGACCTATTTCGCTGCGAATCCTGGCGCTGCCGCGCTGGCCGGATTGGGCACGCTCGACCCGGCAGATTTCAATGCTACCACCGCAAGTGGAATGGAAAATCTGGCGAAACTCGGGGCGTATGACGGCGGCAATGTGGCGTCTTATCTTGCGGCCTCCAACCAGAAGCCGAACGTGAATCAGCCGGGCGATGTCTCGACCGATTCGCAAAAGGCCAATGGCGTTGAGCTGGGGATGGCGCTAAGTGGCGATGATTACAAGATTGATATCGGCAGTACGCCGCTCGGGCAGGATCTCAATACGCTGGTCGGCGGCGTGAAATGGTCACCGAAGCTGACCAACTATCTGTCGCTTATCTTTACCGGCGAGCGCCGTTCGCTGACCGACAGCTTGCTCTCGTATGTTGGGCTGAAAGATCAGTATTCCGGCAAAACCTGGGGCCAGGTGACGAAAAACGGCGGTGATGTTCAACTGAGCTATGACGATGGTGATGCCGGGTTCTATGTGGGTGCGGGTGGCTACAGCTATCTCGGCGACAACGTGGAAAGCAACACCAGCTTCAATGCCAACGCCGGGGTCTATCTGCGTCCGTATCACGACGAATACCAGACGCTGCAAACCGGGCTCAGCATGAGCTACATGGACTTCTCGAAGAACTTAAGCCAGTTCACCTTCGGGCAGGGCGGCTACTTCAGTCCGCAGAACTATGTCAGCGTGTCGCTGCCGGTGGATTTGACGCAGAAATACAACAACTGGACGCTGAAAGTGGGTGGGGCGCTCGGCTATCAGTCCTACAGCCAGGATGAAAGCCCGTACTTCCCAACGCAGTCCGGCTGGCAGCAGTCGTTAGAAAACGCTGTGGCTAACGGGTTCGCGAAAGAGGCGTACTACAAGGGCACCACCGAAAACGGCATGGGTTACACCGTGCGCGCGGGTGCAGATTATAAGGTCAATCATCAGATGACCATTGGCGGTCAGGTGGGTTACGACACCTTTGGCAGTTATAACGAAAGCACCGCCGCGCTCTACTTCCGTTACATGTTGGGAGATTATTAAAATGACGGACAACACCGCCTCCACCGCGTTGGCGTGGTTTCAACAGCAACAGACACCTGCAGGCTGGTTTGATCTCCTGACCATCATGGTCGATGGGATGGTTCGTAATGCGGGCGAAGTGGAAAGTCAGCCGTTTCTGCGTCAGATGGGCCAGCAGCTTGCGGAGCGTTGGCCGCTGCCCGAATCGGAAACGCTGGGGCAACTGGAGAGCAACATCAACCACTTCCTGACGTTGTTCAAGTGGGGCGTTATCACCCTGCACACCGGCGAAAACGGCATTCTTATCCGCCATCAGGCGTTGCCCGTCAGCCGTGATGAGGAACAACAGATGCGCTGGTGCAACGCATTTTGTACGATACTGGAAGGGCTTTACGCACGCTGGCTGCAGGCGCAGGGCGGCGGCGACCATGTGCTGCTACAGCGGGAACGGATTTGGTCCGTGGCCGATGTGCAGTTCCGCTACTTCAATCCATAAGAGTGACTGCTATGCTGGTGCGACTGCTGATAGCGATGACCGTGTTAGTGTCGGGTTTTGCCCGGGCGGATGCGTGGGAGAGTTACAAAGCCCGCTTTGTGATGCCTGACGGGCGGGTGGTGGACACCGGCAATGGCAATGTTTCGCACACGGAAGGCCAGGGGTTTGCCATGTTGATGGCGGTCAATCTTAACGACCGCCCGACGTTTGATAAGCTCTGGCAGTGGACGAGTGCCACGCTGAAAAACAAGGATAACGGCCTGTTTTACTGGCGCTACAACCCGGTTGCGGCAGACCCCATCACCGATAAAAACGATGCCACCGACGGCGATATGATGATTGCCTGGGCG
Source organism: Pantoea sp. sgz302252 (assembly GCF_047713085.1). Taxonomy (NCBI): domain Bacteria; kingdom Pseudomonadati; phylum Pseudomonadota; class Gammaproteobacteria; order Enterobacterales; family Erwiniaceae; genus Pantoea; species Pantoea sp. sgz302252. Next base: position 4,180 of record NZ_JBLFJW010000021.1, on the reverse strand, counting down.
CTGCTGAAAGCGCAAAAGCAGTGGCGGGAAAACAGCTACGGTATCGCCTCCGATGAGATAACCCGCTCGCTGCTCAAACACACCGTGATTACCTACGCGGGCTATAAGGTCATGTTGCCCGGAGCAAACGGCTTTAATCTCAACAGCTACATCAATCTTAACCCTTCCTATTTTATCTTCCCGGCCTGGAAAGCGTTTGCCGACAGAACGCATCTGCTGGCATGGCGTGAGCTGCAGCGAGACGGGCAGAAGCTGCTTGGCAAAATGGGCTGGGGCAATGCCAACCTGCCGACAGACTGGATCAGCCTGAGCGCGGACGGTAAAATGAAACCCGCCGACCAGTGGAAACCCCGGATGAGCTACGACGCTATCCGCATTCCGCTCTACATCCGCTGGCAAGACCCGCAAAGCCCGCTGCTGACACCGTGGAAAGCCTGGTGGGGACGCTATCAGCGTGAAAAAACGCCAGCCTGGGTGAACGTGCTCAGCAATGAAACCTCGCCTTATCCGATGAACGGTGGCCTGCTGGCTGTGCGTGATTTCACGATGGGCAATAACCCCGGCGAACCGCAAATTACCGCGCAGGATGATTACTACTCCGCCAGCCTGAAAATGCTGACCTGGATGGCTGAACGGGATATCACTCGCTGATTGTTGCGTTTTGCCCAGGATGAAGGATCGAGGGGTCTCTGATGCCATTAAAGGTAGCCAGTTTTTTCACCGGGCAAGAGAGACCCGACCTCCTTCTGTCAGAGCTATCATTTTTTCGCATCGTTCTCGCCTGCGGCATCTTTCTCTTTTGTGACTTTTTCTACGTGCCCGTTTGCATATTTAAATCGCAAGTTGTTATCAATCACGATGATGGCGTTAGCTTTTCCCCAGGACACCCAGGTGATGGTTGAGTCACCCCATCCGGAAAAAAAAGGATTGGAAATAACAGGTTTACCACTGGTGAGATCGAGAACAACATTCATAGCACAGCGTGCACCTGTTGTATCAGGCACACATCTGTCATTCGATGTATAAGAAATTATCGCTTTTGTTATAAGATACTTTTTATTTTTAAAAACACCGTCATCGTTGCCTATTACAATATAGTCATCGTTAGCTTTGTATATTTCTTTGCCGTTGAGAAGTAAGTGTGAATACCCGTCTTTGGCTTCGGATTCAGTTATTTTATCCAAAGGGCCAAGAATGGTGTTCATACACTCTTCTGAAGACTTTTTGCACTCAGATGCTTTCACTGTAAATGCCAACAGTAAAAAAAATACCAATAATATGTTTTTTTTCATGATAAATCCTAAGTTATAATTTAGCTATGGTGAGTTTTAAATAAGCGTCTTCTTGCATAGGAGGCTTAGTTAACTCTAAACAATAATAATTATAAAGATTAATGTGGTTGTCTATGTAATATATTAGCCACTCCCTGTGCGCCTCAACATAGCTCCCTTCCCGTTGGCATCTTCTTTCTGCTGATGTCTTCCCTACCTGAGCAATAAGCAACATCCTCGCTTCATCTTCTTCGATGGCATTTTGTATAAATAAGTCAGCATTTTTTAACCCCAGGTGGTGTGTCAGATAAATCAGCCTGGATTTTTCTGCATCGTTGAGGCTGTCAATGTTATAACCCCGGTTTTTTAACGAAGTTAAATTAGCCACGCCGTAATATACGGTTGCCGAATTGAGGATCGACATTCTCAGGCCACCACTGTCATTTTTTTGCATCGTTTTCACCTGCGACATCTTTCTCTTTTGTGACTTTTTCTACGTGCCCGTTTGCATATTTAAATCGCAAGTTGTTATCAATCACGATGATGGCGTTAGCTTTTCCCCAGGACACCCAGGTGATGGTTGAGTCACTCCATCCGGAAAAAAAAGGATTAGAAATAACAGGTTTACCACTGGTGAGATCGAGGACAAGGTTCATAGCACAGTGTCCTCCCGTTGTATCAGGAATGCATTTTTCTTCCGATGTGTAAGAAAGGATGGATTTCGTGATAAGATACTTTTTTTTATTAAAAACACCATCATCATTGCCTATTACAATATAGGATGTGTTGGCTTTGTATATTTCCTTTCCGTTAAGGGTTAAGTGCGAGTAACCATCTTTTGACTCCACTCCTGTCGTTTGTTTCAAAGTGCCCAAGATAGTGTTCATACACCTTATTGAATTATGGCTGCATTCAGCTGCCTCTGCTGAAGTAAGAAAAAACAAAGCCAAGCTGATTAATACATTTATTTTCATGAAAAAATCCAATGTTATAGTTTGGTTATAATAAGTTCGAGATCAATATCTTTTTGTTTAGGAGGATGAGTTGCTTCTAGACAATAATAATCATAAAGATTAATGTGGTTGTCTATGTAATATATTAACCACTCCCTGTGTGCCACTACATAGCTCCCTTCCCGTTGGCATCTTCTTTCTGCTGATTTTTTCCCCACCTGAGCAATAAGCAACATCCTCGCTTCATCTTCTTCGATGGCATTTTGTATAAATAAGTCAGCATTTTTTAACCCCAGGTGGTGTGTCAGATAAATCAGCCTGGACTTCTCGGCATCGTTGAGGCTGTCAATGTTATAACCCAGGTTTTTTAACGAGGTTAAATTAGCCACGCCGTAATCTACAGTCGCCGAATTGAGGATCGACACTCTCAGGCCACCACCGTCATTTTTTTGCATCGTTCTCATCTGCGGCATCTTTCTCTTTTGTGACTTTTTCTACATGCCCGTCTGCATATTTAAATTTTGATTCATCTTTAAATACAATGATGGAATTAGATTTTCCCCATGAAACCCAATCTATATGTGAGTCTCCAGTCTCTGAAGTAAAGGTATTTGATACTATTGGTTTGCTATTCGTTAAGTCAATTATAATGCTAATATTGCAATAGAAAATTGGATTGAATTGATTGCAGGGAATGTGTGATGTGTAAGAGATAACTGCTTTTGTCATCAAATATTTTTCATTTCTTAAAGTAGTATCGTAATCATTAATAACCATGTAATCAGTTTTTGCTTTATATATTTCTTTTTTGTCAAGTGTGAAATGAGAAAAACCATCCTTAGCCTCTGATTTTGTTGTTTGCCTCAGAGGGCCTAATATCGTGCTCATACATCTTAGTGAATTATGGCTGCATTCTTCAGCATCCGCTGAAGAAAAGAAAAAAATAAGTAGTGCGATTGTTAGATGTTTTTTCATGGTTCATCCGGTTTTATAGTTTTACAATAATAGGTTCAATGTCGACATCTTCTTGTTTAGGAGGGGTAGTCAGTTCTAGACAATAATAATTTCTAAGATTGATATTGTCGTTTATATAAGATATTAACCACTCCCTGTGAGCCACAACATAGCTCCCTTCCCATTGGCATCTTCTTTCTGCTGATTTTTTCCCCACCTGAGCAATAAGCAACATCCTCGCTTCATCTTCTTCGATGGCATTTTGTATAAATAAGTCAGCATTTTTTAACCCCAGGTGGTGTGTCAGATAAATCAGCCTGGATTTTTCTGCATCGTTGAGGCTGTCAATGTTATAACCCAGGTTTTTTAACGAGGTTAAATTAGCCACGCCGTAATCCACGGCCGCCATAATCGCGTACTCTGGCTCAAACCTGAGGTTCAGCCATTGCTGCAGGCTGGTTGTTGCCCGGTGGGGATAAGGTGTCACCCCGGTAATGAAGTGTTTTTTCCTGAGTCCCTGCAGGCTTTCCCAGATGTCTGGCGCAATCTGGAATTTCCTGGTGGTGATTATCTCTCCCTGTTTATTGTTAACCGGCTGACCTTTTTTATCGAACAGAGGTACATCTGCGATTAACCCCTGAGAGGATGCCTGCTCATACAGATAGGTGCCTTCGCGGAAGGTTTCCGACATCCATGTTCCGTTCAGGAATTGTGTCATACCGGCCGCGGAGCTTTTGTAAACCGTGATCCCCTCTGTGGATATTGCCGAATTAATGCAGACAGACGTGGGTTTCCATACGCCATCACGTTCTTTTGCAGCTTCTGCGTTAATGACTGCCGCAATACATTGCGGGATGATGCCACTTCGCTCAGAGGCCGCAATAATTTGATCCCAGTAAATAATGTTTTTATTTAACATCAGATCATAATTGTTGGGGCAGATGTGATCTATGTGGATCCGTGGCCCGCCCTGCGAATCGCGACCCACGCTGACATTGTTTA
>NZ_JBLFJW010000020.1:0-95372 GCF_047713085.1 Pantoea sp. sgz302252 | reverse complement strand
TTTTGGTTTTGTACTTCTGATTTGGCAGCAGGACAGCAACATCAAACTTGAGTTTGGCGATATCAACGCCGACGGAGACAAGACTCATCATGGCACTCCATAACCTTATGAATAATATCGCCGGACCATCCTTATATGTGGGTGCTCGGGGCACAGGATACCGTTCGGTCTTGAGGCGACAGGGAAACAGGTTACCGGGGCATAATCTCTCCCACGGGCTCAGGGGCACCAGGGCCGGGTGATGCTCACCGGTAACCTCCCGATGATCAGTCGGGGATCTTCTCCGCAGAAACGGAGAAGATCAAGACATAAGGGCCGGGGTGAGGGTTGGTAAAATTTCTGCTATTCTGCCCGCGCAATTAAGGGGGCAGCATGCTTAACATCGTTTTATTCGAACCAGAAATCCCGCCGAATACCGGCAATATCATCCGCCTGTGCGCCAACACCGGGTTTCGCCTGCACATCATCGAACCTATGGGTTTTACCTGGGATGACAAGCGTCTGCGTCGGGCCGGGCTGGATTACCACGAATTTACCGCCGTGAAGCGCCACGCTGACTATGCCGCCTTCTTTGAAGCCGAACAGCCTCAGCGTCTGTTTGCCCTGACGACGAAAGGCACGCCTGCCCACAGCGCTGTGAGCTATCAGGATGGGGATTTTTTGATGTTTGGCCCGGAAACACGCGGCCTGCCTGCCAGTATTCTTGATGCTCTGCCGCAATCACAAAAAATCCGTATTCCGATGATGCCAGACAGCCGCAGCATGAATCTGTCCAACGCGGTGTCGGTCGTGGTATACGAAGCCTGGCGCCAGTTGGGTTATCCGGGTGCGGTGTTACGCAGCTAAATCCGTCGTGAGAGCCCGGTAAGCAAAGCGCCACCGGGCATGCAATCAGATGCCGTCACCAAACTCAAAGGTATGGTGAATGCCATTGAAGTGCTGGTCCATATCCATCGCAGGTTTATCGCTGTCCGGCTTGCCGACAATACGCGCTGGCACGCCTGCTGCCGTAGTATGCGGTGGCACAGGTTGTAAAACGACAGAACCCGCCCCAATCTTCGCGCCACGCCCGACTTCGATATTGCCGAGAATTTTCGCTCCTGCGCCAATCATCACTCCTTCACGAATTTTCGGGTGACGATCGCCGCTGGTTTTCCCTGTACCGCCCAGCGTCACGGATTGCAGGATTGAGACGTCATTTTCGATAACCGCTGTTTCCCCCACCACGATACCTGTGGCGTGGTCGAGCATGATGCCTCGGCCAATTTTTGCCGCCGGGTGAATGTCGACCTGGAAGGTCACCGACACCTGATTTTGCAGGAAAATCGCCAGCGCGCGACGCCCCTGATTCCACAGCCAGTGGCCGATGCGGTAGGCCTGCAGCGCATGAAACCCTTTCAGGTAGAGCAACGGTGTGGAGTATTTGTCGACTGCCGGGTCGCGCGTGCGCACGGCCTGAATGTCACAGGCTGCGGAGGCGATCATTTCCGGGTCGGCGGCGTAGGCCTCTTCCACTACTTCACGAATGGCGATGGCGGGCATGATGGAGGAGGCAAGCTTATTGGCGAGCATGTAGCTCAGCGCGCTGCCCAGGTTTTCGTGCTTCAGGAGCGTGGCGTGGTAAAAACTGGCAAGCATGGGCTCGCAGTCAGCCAAAGCGCGAGCTTCGGCTTTAATATTGTTCCAGACCATTTCCAGTTCTTCACACGGCATTGCAGACTCCAGAAGCGATGATAATGGCCGGTCAGTTCTGCGCCGACCGGGCCATTCAGGTAACAACGATTCCTTGCGATTAGCGGTGGCTGCGCTCTTCCTTGCTGGCACGACCTAATAAGGTCAATGCTGCCTCGCGCGCGTTTTTTCCGCAATACAATACCTGATAAATTTCCTCGGTTATTGGCATTTCGACACCAAAACGGTGGGCAAGTGCCCTGACCTCTTTGGTATTGCGGTAGCCTTCAACCACCTGACCAATCGCATCCTGTGCGCTTTGCACGTCCTGGCCCTGGCCGAGCGCCATGCCAAAACGGCGGTTACGCGACTGGTTGTCGGTACAGGTGAGCACTAAATCGCCCAGCCCTGCCATCCCCATAAAGGTGGAAGGATCTGCCCCTAACGCCGCCCCCAGCCGTGACATTTCTGCCAGACCACGGGTAATCAGCGCCGTACGGGCGTTTGCGCCAAAGCCAATACCGTCGGACATGCCTGCGCCAATCGCGATGACGTTTTTCACCGCACCACCGAGCTGCACACCGATAAAATCAGGGTTGCTGTAGACGCGGAAGCTTTTGCCGCAGTGCAGCAGCTTTTGCAAATCATCCGCAAATTGCGGATCGGTGGACGCCAGGGCAATCGCCGTCGGCATGCCTGCCGCCAGCTCTTTCGCGAAAGTTGGCCCGGAAATCACCGCCAGCGGAATAGCATCACCCAACGCTTCGCGGGCGACATCCTGCAGCAGACGACCAGTTTCTGCTTCCAGCCCTTTTGTGGCCCACACCAGGCGCACATCAGCACGCAGCAGAGGTTTCAGCTGACGCAGCACTTCGCCAAACACATGGCTTGGCACAACGACCAGAATATCGCGGCTGGCGGCTAACGCTTTGGCGAGATCGCTTTCAAGATGCAGCGTATCGGGGAAAGGCACATCGGGAAGGAAAGCCGCATTACAACGGTCACGTTGCAACAGCTCAACATGTTTTGGGTCGTGGCCCCAGAGCACAACATCGTGGCCGTTTCTTGCCAGAGTGATGGCAAGAGCGGTGCCGTACGAGCCGGCACCGATCACAGTCATTGCAGCTTTACGTGCGTTCATCAGGCATCCTGATGTTGTTCAGCACCTTCGCCAGCCTGCTGCTGCAGATAGTTCATGAACAGCGCATCAAAGTTCACTGGCGCAAGGTTCAGTTGCGGGAATGTACCGCGACCGACCAGGCTGGTGATGCATTCACGAGCATACGGGAACAGGATGTTCGGGCAGTATGCGCCCAGGCAATGCGCCATCTGGTTACCGTCGATGCCTTCGATGGAGAAAATGCCGCCCTGCTGAACTTCACACAGGAACGCGGTTTCTTCACCCAGAGACGCGGTAACGGTCACACGCAGTACGACTTCGTATACGCCTTCCGCCAGTTGGGTAGAAGCCGTATCCAGATCAAGTTTAACCTCTGGCTGCCAGTCTTTCTGGAAAACATGCGGTGCATTTGGCGCTTCAAAAGAAACGTCTTTGGTGTAGATACGCTGGATCTGGAAAGTCATTTCTGGGTTGTTTTGTTCTGACATCTTATTGTCCTTAAAAGGGTTATTTCAGCAGGGGATCAAGTCCACCACGTGCATCAAGTGCATACAAGTCGTCACAGCCGCCAATGTGCTGTGCATCAATAAAAATCTGCGGCACCGTGGTGCGGCCACTACGTTCAATCATCTCTTCGCGCTTCGCCGCGTTGCCATCAATCGGCAACGCCTGGAAGCTGACGCCTTTTTCGTTCAGCAACGCTTTTGCACGGTGGCAGAACGGACAAGTTTCTTTAGTATAGATCTCGATATTGGCCATGACGTTACCTCAGATAATTACTTACCACGAACCAGCGGCAGGTTTTCACCGCTCCAGCCAGCGACACCTTCTTTCAGAACAAACACGCGCTCAAAGCCCGCTTTATTCAGTGCAGTGGCCGGATCCTGTGCCTGCATACCAGAACCATCAACAACAATGATGGGTTTATCTTTGTGTTTTTCAAGCTCACCGAGGTTGTTGGCTTTGATTTCCGTCGGCAGCAGGTTAATCGACCCCGCGATGTGACCCTTACGGAAATCATCACGCTGACGTAAATCCACCACCACCGCCTCTTCTTTATTGATAAGACGGGTCGCTTCACCACGGGTGATCACCTTAATTTTCGAGGTTAACCCTTTGAATGTCGTGAACAGAACGGCTGCCAGTAAGCCAACCCAGGCAATGCTCAGGATAGGGTGGCGACTCACAAATTGCATAATTTCTTGCATGGGGGGTAATAACTCCCGACTCAGTGATTAAAATTCAGGAAAGGAGTATACCTGTGCGTTTGTGCAAATACAGCACACGGACATAAGCTAATCCATTTTCTGCGGCCTGAAACGAAAAAATACGAGCAAAAATAACCAAACTCACCGCCAGCCGGACCCGATCTTTGATCTTCCGAGGCAGATTTATCGATTCAGCTGTAGTAAAATTACGCAAATTTTTTATCTTGTGAGCATAGAGGTTGTCGCAATGTCTGATACTAAAAAACCGATGGTACTGGTGATTCTGGATGGCTACGGCTACCGCGAAGACCAGCAGGATAACGCGATTTTCAACGCGAAAACGCCGGTCATGGACGCCCTGTGGGCCAAACGTCCACATACCCTGATTGACGCTTCCGGCCTGGAAGTGGGTCTGCCAGACCGTCAGATGGGTAACTCCGAAGTGGGCCACGTCAACCTGGGCGCGGGCCGTATCGTGTATCAGGACCTGACGCGTCTGGACGTCGAAATTAAAGAACGTACGTTCTTCGAAAACAGTGTGCTGGCGGGTGCGGTTGATAAAGCTGTTGCCGCTGGCAAAGCCGTTCACATCATGGGCCTGCTGTCTGCCGGTGGCGTTCACAGCCACGAAGACCACATCCTGGCTATGGTCGAACTGGCCGCGCAGCGCGGCGCAGAAAAAATCTACCTGCACGCCTTCCTGGATGGCCGCGACACCCCACCACGTAGCGCAAAATCTTCTCTGGCCACCTTTGAAGAGAAATTTGCCGCGCTGGGCAAAGGCCGCGTAGCCTCTATCATCGGCCGTTACTTTGCGATGGACCGTGACAACCGTTGGGATCGCGTTGAACAGGCCTATGACCTGATGACGCTGGCGAAAGGTGAATTCCAGTTCAATACTGCAGTGGAAGGCCTGGAAGCCGCCTATGCTCGCGACGAGAACGATGAATTCGTGAAAGCGACTGTCATCCGTGCTGAAGGCCAGGCTGACGCAGCGATGGAAGACGGCGATGCGCTGATCTTCATGAACTTCCGTGCTGACCGTGCGCGTGAAATCACCCGTGCTTTCGTGGACAAAGGCTTCGACGGCTTCGCGCGTAAGAAAGTGGTCAATCTCGACTACATCATGCTAACCCAATACGCAGCCGATATTGACGCGCCTTGTGCCTACCCACCCGCTTCTCTCGCGAACACCTTCGGTGAGTGGATGGCGAAGAACGATAAAACGCAGCTGCGCATTTCTGAAACCGAGAAATACGCACACGTCACCTTCTTCTTCAACGGCGGCGTAGAAGAGCCGTTTGCAGGCGAAGAACGTATCCTCATCAACTCCCCGAAAGTGGCGACCTACGATCTGCAGCCAGAAATGAGCTCGGCAGAACTGACCGAAAAACTGGTGGGTGCGATCAAAGGCGGCACATTCGACGCCATTATCTGTAACTATCCGAATGGCGATATGGTCGGCCATACCGGTGTGATGGAAGCGGCAGTAAAAGCTATCGAAGCGCTGGATCACTGCATTGATGAAGTGAGCAAAGCTGTCGAATCTGTTGGCGGCCAGTTGCTGATCACCGCAGACCACGGCAACGCCGAGCAGATGCGCGACCCGTCTACCGGCCAGGCACACACCGCGCACACCAACCTGCCGGTTCCGCTGATCTACGTTGGCGGCAAAACAGTGAAAGCGGTTGAAGGCGGTAAGCTCTCTGATATCGCCCCGACCATGCTGACGCTGATGGGGATGGAAATCCCGCAAGAGATGACTGGCAAGCCGCTGTTCATCGTGGAATAATCCCTCCCCATGAGGGGAAAGGCGATTTTTTCAAATACATGGATCGCGACGGCAGTCCGATCCATGAGTTACGCCAGCGCACTCAGCGCTGGCGTATTGCTGTGCGCGACGTATGCTCATGCAGACGATCGCAGCCAGCTGCAATCCATTCAGGCTGATATCGCCGCCAAAGAGCGCGCGGTTCGCCAACAGCAACAGCAACGCTCTAGCCTGCTTGCTCAGCTCAAAACGCAAGAAGAAGCCATCGCCGCAGCAGCCCGTAAGCTGCGAGAAACGCAGAATACCCTCGCCGACCTCAATAAGCAGGTTGATGCGATGAACGCCTCCATCGCCAAACTCGAAAAGCAAAAAGCGGCCCAGGAACGTAATCTTGCCGCGCAGCTTGATGCGGCTTTTCGTCAGGGCGAGCACACCGGTATCCAACTGATACTGAGTGGGGAAGAGAGTCAGCGTGGTCAGCGTTTGCAGGCTTATTTCGGCTATCTCAATCAGGCCCGTCAGGAAACCATCGCCCAGTTGAAGCAAACCAGCGAAGAGGTGGCCTCACAGAAAGCGGAACTGGAAGAGAAGCAAAGCCAGCAGCAGACGCTGTTGTACGAGCAGAAAGCTCAACAAGCCAAGCTTGAACAGGCTCGTAACGAGCGTAAGAAAACCCTCTCCGGGCTGGAATCCTCTATTCAGGCCGGACAACAGCAACTCAGCGAACTTCGTGCCAACGAATCGCGCATGAGGTCCCGCATTGCGCAAGCTGAAGCCGCTGCGCGTGCACGTGCGGAGAAAGAAGCCAAAGAAGCGCAAGCCGTACGTGACCGTCAGCAAGACGCTTCCCGCAAAGGCACCACCTACAAACCTTCTGAAAGTGAACGTTCACTGATGTCACGAACAGGCGGCCTGGGCTCGCCTCGCGGTCAGGCCTATTGGCCGGTTCGTGGCCCAACGCTGCATCGCTATGGCGAACAGCTGCAGGGTGAACTACGTTGGAAAGGGATGGTTATCGGTGCGTCTGAAGGCACCGAAGTCAAAGCCATTGCCGATGGCCGGGTGATCCTCGCCGACTGGCTGCAGGGTTACGGCTTAGTGGTTGTCGTCGAGCACGGCAAAGGCGATATGAGCCTTTATGGCTACAACCAAAGCGCGCTGGTAAGCGTTGGAACACAGGTCCGCGCAGGCCAGCCGATTGCCCTTGTGGGCAGCAGTGGTGGTCAGGGCCGGCCGTCACTCTACTTCGAAATTCGCCGCCAGGGTCAGGCGGTCAATCCACAGCCGTGGTTGGGAAGATAAGTTTTGCTTCAATTTCGCACGTTAGTGTTCTCCATCAGCGCCGCCCTGGCGATGGTGGCTCCGGTCCACGCCGGAAAACTTGCCATTGTAATTGATGACTTTGGCTACCGCCCACAGCAGGAAAACCAGGTCCTGGCGCTGCCAAACGCCGTTTCCGTCGCAGTGTTACCCAATGCGCCGCACGCCCGGGAAATGGCGACCAAAGCTCACAACGGCGGCCATGAAGTTCTGATCCACCTGCCCATGGCGCCAATCAGCAAACAGCCGCTGGAAAAAGACACCCTTCGTCCTGACATGAGCAGCGATGAGATTGAGCGTATTATTCGCGATGCTGTGGGCAAAGTGCCGTACGCAGTTGGGTTGAATAACCACATGGGCAGCGCGATGACGTCCAGCCTGTTTGGGATGCAAAAAGTGATGCAGGTGCTGAACCACTATAACTTTTACTTTCTCGACAGTATGACGATTGGCAATAGCCAGTCGATGCGTGCGGCCGCAGGCACGAATGTGAAGGTGATAAAACGTAAGGTGTTTCTGGATGACACGCAAAACGAAGCGGATATTCGCGTGCAGTTTAACCGCGCCGTTCAGCTTGCCAGACGAAATGGTTCCGCCATTGCTATCGGGCATCCGCATCCTTCAACGGTGCGCGTCCTTCAGCAAATGATTTACACCCTGCCGCCAGATATCACGCTTGTGCGCCCGAGTAGCCTGCTCAATGAGCCACAGGTTGATACTTCAACGCCAAACAACACGCAGCCAGTACAACCGACTGCACCGCGTAATCCTTTCCGTGGCGTGAAGCTGTGTAAGCCGAAACTGGCCCCGCAACCGGTCTACGCCAGCCGTTACTTTGCCGTGCTCGGCGAAAGTATTACTCACAGCACGCTGGTGCAGTATCTGCAATTGCAGTGGCAGGGTTGGGATAAAAAGGCCTGAGACTGATGACACCCCTCCAACGAATGAAGATTTGTCATAGGTCACTCAATAAAAAATAAGGAAAATCAATTCATTGATTTTCGGCTGCTAACCACAAAGAAGGAAAAACCACGCTTTTTCCTTCTTTGTCAGCGATCTAAGGCCTGATGGCTGTCAGGCCTGACGGGAGTCTGTGCGCTCTTCAGCCACGACTCCTGGTTTTTTCTCGTGCGCGTACCAGGCTTTGAAGTACTTCAGAAAGCTATACAGCGTGGCATACAATCCGGTCACCGCACCGACTTTCCCTTTCCGCCAGGCCCCGCTAAACAAATACCATTTAAAAAACGCCCCAATTGCGCTAATAAACCCGCGAGCAAGAGAAGGCCTGATTTTTTTGTATTTTACGAGGCGTGTCGTATAGCTGTTTAATTTACTGAAGACTTCGTGCAGCGACCAAAAAGTATCGTGTCTGACGTGGCCTTCAATATTAAACGTCTTAATATCGCCCTCAACCTGATCATCCACCGGGCGAAGGTTAAAACGGGCATGCTGACGATTAAAAAGACGGACAGGATAATCGGGTGATGAGACAGGGTAGATGGTACGGATCTCTTCCCCCAGCACGTACCAGTGACGCGTGATGCGCCAGCCGTGGTTGGCTGGCGGCTCTTGCCCGGCTTTCAATGCCTTAATAAACGCCACGGTTTGGGCATCGAGGATCTCATCGCTGTCCATGCACAATACCCAGTCATGCGAGGCATGTTGAATGGCGACGTTCATTTGTTCGCCATGCATACGATATGAATGATATATCGCACTCAACCCATAATTCTGGCAAATGTTTAATGTCTCATCGGTACTGCCGGAATCGATGACCACAATTTCGTCAGCCACGGTGATTAATGGCGGAATCACTTTATGCAACAAACGTTCAGAATTAAAGGTTAACAGACAGACCGTTAATTTAAGCATGACTGCCCTGCCAGTATTAAAGGGGTTGGAGATAAAACAGAAGTTTAGTGTGTGTTTTCACTTTTAAACATAATCGAATTCACACTTTTATAGCGATTGCTTTTTCGTTCATTTCTGGATCATCACTGAGGGCCACAAAAAACGCTGAATCTCCCGTGAGTTTCTTTATAATGCGGGCTGGTTTTTCAATATGAGAATCAGAGAGCATGGTGCCGCAAAAACGAAAAATCCTGCTGTTCGACAGTGGCAAAGAGTGGGGGGGTGGCACCAACAGCATGCTCGAACTGCTCAAGCGCATTGACCGCCAATGCTTTGATATTTCTTGCTGTTTCTACCATAACTATCGCCGTGCGGGCGGTGAAAGCATTGAGCAGGTGCTGAACGCTATTGGCATTCCGATGATTGTCTTACCTGCTCGCCGCCAGCCTGGCTGGGCGAAAGTGCTTAAAGAGCTTGGCCGCAGCCTGCTGTTTTTCTCTCGCGATGCGCGCAAATCGTTTACCCGCAAAATGGATACGCTGTGGCGTATTCAGCCGGATGCCCGCCGCCTCAAAAAAGTGCTGCAGGATGGCGGGTATGACGTGCTGTATATGAACAATCAGCCCGGCTCTAACGAAGAAGGTTATCACGCGGTGCGTGGAACGTCCGTTGCGCTGGTGCAGCACTGTCGTATTGAACCGGTACTTTCCCCTTCGTTAGTGCAGCTGGTGAATCAGCAGATTGACCGAATCATCGCGGTGTCAAAGGGGGTGGAAAAAGTGCTGCTCGCCAATGGCGTGGAGGCAAAATTCTGCGTCACGGTGAACAACGCTATCGATATCCACCAACCGCTGCCCGATCGGCACAAGATGCGCGAATCACTTGGCCTCAATGACGACACCTTTGTTTTCGGTAGCATCGGTTCTCTGATTGCTCGTAAGGCCAATCACCACACGCTTGAAGCATTGGCCTTGTTCCGGCAAAAACACCCTGACGCAGAATGGAAAATGATCCTTATCGGTGAGGGCCCGGAACGCCAGGCGCTTGAAGCACAGGCCGCTAAGCTAGGCTTGAGCGAACATCTAGTATTTACTGGTTTTCGCAATAATCCCTTTGATTATCTCGCCACGTTCGATGCCTTTGTCCTCGCCTCCAGCAGCGAAGGATTACCGCGTGTGGTACTCGAAGCCATGCTATTAGGTATTCCGGCCATTGGCTCCGACGTCACCGGCACAGGCGAATTAATCAGCCACCAGCACACCGGATTGCTCTTCCCGTGGAGTGACATTCACGCGCTGGCTGAACATCTTTCGGCTATCTGGCAGGACGCCGATCTGCGCCAGCGCCTGGCAACCCAGGCTCATCAGCATGTTCGTGACCATTACGCCATTGAGCACTATGTTGCTGGCGTGGAGCACGAACTGGCTTCTCTTTCATCAAGACGGACAGACCATGTTTAATTTTCTGAATGCCCGCTATCGCCACATCAAGGCGCGTCACAATATTCCTTACGCTTCACTCTCCCCTTCTTCAGTGAGCGTGCCGGTGACGTCTGTCGTCATTCCTTGCACTGGCGCGGATTACATTGAAGAAGCGTTGCTGTCCGCAACCTTTGCTGAGCGCTTTGCCCCTGACCTCGAAGAGATTGTGATCGTCAGCGACCAGCCCGAAAGTGCTTTTGGCGAACTGCCAGCAAAAACGCGCGTGGTTACACTGGAGCTGCCAAAGCGTGAAGAGAGCTATCGCTATAAGCAAATCTACCTGAGCCGCCTGGTCAAACTGAATGCGCCTCTTCAGGCTCGGGGGGAAGGGATTTTGATGATCGACTCCGACCTCAACCTGCTGCAAATGCCGCAGTTCCGCGTTGAGGATCAGCACATCTACTCCAGCTTCCGTCAGGGCAAAATGATCGCCAAGCTGGACGGTGCGCCTGAGCAGAATGTTCCGGCTTATTATAAAGAGACCGTCCGCCCTTATCTCGTCGACCATGTGAATGGTGCCTTCCTGGCCGCCACTCGCAAAACCTGGCGTCGTATCTGTCCGCTGTGGTTAACGCTGTTCCAGGATACCTGGGAACTGATGGACGATAGCCAGCCGCCAACCGATCAGCTGCCGCTGGCTGCTCTGCTGGATATGCTGGATTTGAAAACCGTGAATCTGGGCGACTGGATGAACTGGCCGGTATCGAAAAAAATCGGCGGACAGGAAGCCGTTATCCCGAAAGAAGTGGTTGGGGCGCACGGCGGTTTCCCGTTATCGGAATGGCAGAAGTATCTCGCCTCTCGCGACAGTAAGCTGTTGTTTAAAGGACAGGATTACACCCGTAAAGTGCGTTATCTGACGGACAAAGAGAAGCAGCAGCAAAGCTAATGCCCGGCGGCGCTACGCTTGCACAGGCCTACAGAAAGCAGATTCCGTAGGCCGGATAAGCGCAGCGCCATCCGGCAATTTACGCAGATTAATCCCAGCTCAGGATAACTTTCCCTGATTGCCCTGAACGCATTGCGTCAAAGCCTTTCTGGAAATCATCAATACCGAAACGGTGGGTGATGATGGGGGTGAGATCCAGACCAGACTGAATCAATGCCGCCATCTTATACCAGGTTTCGAACATCTCGCGGCCATAGATGCCTTTGATGAACAGCCCTTTGAAGATGACTTTAGTCCAGTCGATGGACATGTCTGACGGTGGAATACCCAGCATCGCAATGCGTCCGCCGTGGTTCATGGTATCGAGCATGGTGCGAAACGCCGGTGGCGCTCCGGACATCTCCAGACCCACGTCAAACCCTTCTGTCATGCCCAACTCTGCCATCACGTCGGTCAGGCTTTCGTTGGCGACGTTCACCGCGCGAGTGATGCCCATTTTGCGAGCCAGTTCCAGACGGTATTCGTTCACGTCCGTGATAACCACGTTGCGAGCGCCGACGTGTTTCGCCACAGCAGCAGCCATAATGCCAATCGGACCAGCGCCGGACACCAGCACGTCTTCGCCGACCAGGTCGAAAGAGAGCGCCGTGTGAACCGCGTTACCAAACGGGTCGAAGATGGAAGCCAGATCGTCGGAAATATTGTCCGGGATTTTGAAGGCGTTAAAGGCCGGGATCACCAGATATTCCGCGAAACAGCCCGGACGGTTTACACCCACACCGGTGGTGTTGCGGCACAGGTGTGTACGGCCAGCACGGCAGTTACGGCAATGGCCGCAGGTAATATGGCCTTCGCCAGACACGCGATCGCCAATCTTAAAGCCCTTCACTTCCTGGCCAATACCGACCACTTCCCCCACGTATTCGTGACCAACAACCATTGGCACCGGAATGGTCTTCTGCGACCATTCATCCCAGTTGTAGATATGCACATCGGTGCCGCAGATAGCGGTTTTGCGGATTTTAATCAGCAGGTCGTTATGCCCGACTTCCGGTTCCGGAACGTCGTTCATCCAGATCCCTTCTTCGGCTTTCAGTTTCGATAATGCTTTCATCTCACACCCTCAGGCAATCACGCCCAGTTGCTTACCGATGCGGGTAAACGCGTCCACCGCACGTTCAATTTGCTCAGGAGTATGCGCCGCGGACATCTGCGTGCGGATACGCGCCTGGCCTTTTGGCACCACCGGATAGAAGAACCCGGTGACGTAAATCCCTTCTTTCTGCAGCTCGCGCGCAAACTCTTGCGCCACGGTGGCTTCGCCCAGCATCACCGGAATGATCGCGTGGTCAGCACCTGCCAGCGTGAAGCCTGCTGCCGTCATTTTTTCACGGAACAAGCGAGCGTTAGACCACAGGCGATCGCGCAGCTCTGCGCCAGACTCAACCATCTCCAGCACTTTGATGGACGCCGCGACAATCGCCGGAGCCAGTGAGTTGGAGAACAGATAAGGACGAGAACGCTGACGCAGCCACTCAACCACTTCTTTGCGAGCGGCGGTATAGCCACCGGATGCACCACCCAGCGCTTTACCCAGCGTGCCAGTGATGATGTCCACGCGCCCCATCACTTCGCAGTATTCATGGGAGCCACGGCCGTTTTCGCCCACGAAGCCTACCGCGTGCGAATCATCGACCATCACCAGCGCATCGTATTTATCCGCCAGGTCGCAGACGCCTTTCAGGTTGGCGATCACGCCGTCCATGGAGAACACGCCGTCGGTGGCGATCAGCACATGGCGAGCCCCCGCTTCGCGCGCTTCTTTCAGACGGGCTTCCAGTTCCTGCATATCGTTGTTGGCATAACGGAAGCGTTTTGCTTTACACAGACGCACGCCATCGATGATGGACGCGTGGTTCAGTGCATCAGAAATAATGGCATCTTCCGCGCCCAGCAGCGTTTCAAACAGGCCGCCGTTGGCATCGAAGCAAGAGGAGTAAAGGATCGCATCTTCCATGCCGAGGAAATCGGCCAGCTTTTTCTCGAGCACTTTATGGCTGTCCTGAGTGCCGCAAATAAAGCGCACGGACGCCATACCGAACCCGTGGCTGTCCATGCCGGATTTTGCGGCGGCAATCAGCTCAGGATGGTTCGCCAGGCCGAGGTAGTTATTGGCGCAGAAGTTAATGACATGATTGCCGTCACCGACGGTGATGTCCGCCTGCTGGGCAGAGGTAATGATGCGCTCTTCTTTAAACAACCCTTCCGCGCGGGCGGTTTCCAGGTCACCGGTTAACTGTTTGTAAAAATCACCACGCATTGCAACTCTCCAGATTCGGCAAAATTTGGCACATATTACCCAATGCTCCCGGTCTATACGAGATGACTCAGGGTCAGATAAGTGTTTTTGTAGCATAAATCACGTGTATCCCTGCGACCTGTCGGTGAATGTGAAGACTCCGCGTAGTGATGGTATGATAAGAACCATTAGCGTCCGGGAAAGGCCCGGTCACCCACATTTCAAAGGTTATCGTTATGATCATCGTTACCGGCGGCGCAGGTTTTATTGGCAGCAATATCATTAAGGCCCTGAATGACAAAGGCATCTCTGACATCCTTGTCGTGGACAACCTGAAAGATGGCACCAAATTCGTCAACCTGGTCGACCTCAACATCGCCGACTACATGGACAAGGAAGACTTCCTGATCCAGATTATAGCCGGCGAAGAGTTCGGTGAAATTGAAGCCGTGTTCCATGAAGGCGCCTGTTCATCCACCACCGAGTGGGACGGCAAGTACATGATGGATAACAACTATCAGTACTCCAAAGAGCTGCTGCATTACTGCCTGGAGCGTGAAATTCCGTTCCTGTACGCCTCTTCGGCTGCCACCTACGGCGGCCGTACTTCTGATTTCATCGAATCACGCGAATATGAAAAGCCGCTTAACGTTTACGGCTACTCCAAGTTCCTGTTCGATGAATACGTACGTCAAGTCCTGCCAGAAGCAAACTCTCCGGTGGTGGGCTTCCGTTACTTCAACGTTTATGGCCCACGTGAAGGCCATAAAGGCAGCATGGCGAGCGTCGCTTTCCACCTCAACACTCAGTTGAACAACGGTGAAAGTCCGAAACTGTTCGAAGGCAGCGATGGCTTTAAACGTGATTTCGTCTATGTGGGCGACGTGGCGGCAGTCAACCTGTGGTTCTGGGAAAACGGCGTATCCGGCATTTTCAACCTCGGCACGGGCCGTGCGGAATCTTTCCAGGCGGTGGCCGACGCCGCGCTGGCTTATCACCAGAAAGGGTCCCTCGAATACATTCCGTTCCCGGAAAAACTGAAAGGCCGCTACCAGGCCTTCACTCAGGCGGATCTGACTAACCTGCGTAAAGCGGGCTACGACAAGCCTTTCAAAACCGTGGCGGAAGGTGTCGCGGAGTACATGGCCTGGCTGAACCGCGACGCATAAGATAAGACGAATGAAAATACTGGTGATCGGCCCGTCATGGGTGGGCGACATGATGATGTCGCAAAGTCTCTACCGCACGCTCAAGGCGCGCTATCCCCAGGCGATCATTGATGTGATGGCACCCGCGTGGTGCCGTCCTCTTTTATCGCGCATGCCAGAAGTTAACGAAGCCATCCCGATGCCATTAGGCCACGGCGCGCTGGAGATCGGCGAACGTCGTCGGCTCGGCCACAGCCTGCGCGAAAAACGCTATGATCGCGCCTATGTCCTGCCTAACTCATTCAAATCTGCGCTGGTGCCGTTCTTTGCGGGAATTCCACAGCGCACAGGCTGGCGCGGCGAGATGCGTTACGGTCTGTTGAATGACGCACGCGTACTCGACAAAGCGGCATGGCCTTTAATGGTCGAACGCTACGTCGCCCTGGCTTATGACAAAGGCGTGATGCGTTCTGCCAAAGATCTGCCTCAGCCACTGTTATGGCCTCAGCTTCAGGTTAACGAAGGGGAGAAATCCCAGGTCTGTAACGCGTTTACCCTCTCAAGCGAACGCCAGATGATTGGCTTCTGCCCGGGTGCTGAGTTCGGCCCGGCAAAGCGCTGGCCGCACTATCACTATGCCGAGCTGGCGAAACAGCTGATCGACGAAGGATACCAGGTGGTGTTGTTTGGCTCAGCCAAAGACAACGATGCCGGCAATGAAATCCTTGCCTCTTTGAGCACCGAGCAGCAGGCGTGGTGTCGAAATCTGGCTGGTGAAACTCAGCTTGAGCAAGCTGTGGTGTTGCTCGCGGCTTGCAAAGCAGTCGTCACCAACGATTCTGGCTTGATGCACGTTGCTGCGGCACTGAATCGCCCACTGGTTGCGCTGTATGGTCCAAGCAGCCCGGATTTCACCCCGCCGCTGTCGCACAAAGCAAAAGTCATTCGCCTCATTTCCGGCTATCACAAAGTGCGTAAAGGCGA
Source organism: Pantoea sp. sgz302252 (assembly GCF_047713085.1). Lineage (NCBI taxonomy): Bacteria > Pseudomonadati > Pseudomonadota > Gammaproteobacteria > Enterobacterales > Erwiniaceae > Pantoea > Pantoea sp. sgz302252. The sequence continues at coordinate 79,630 of NZ_JBLFJW010000020.1, read as the reverse complement.
CGCCGCCGAGGGCTATCATCAAAGCCTGATCGACATTACGCCGTCTCGTGTTCTGGAAGAGCTCAATCAACTGCTGCTGGACGAGGATGCCTGACGCATGCGAGTGCTGATCGTAAAAACGTCTTCAATGGGCGATGTGCTGCATACTTTGCCCGCCCTGACCGATGCCGCAAAGGCCATTCCTCGTCTTCGTTTTGACTGGGCCGTGGAAGAAGGCTTTGCCCAAATCCCGACCTGGCATGCCGCTGTTGATAAAGTGATCCCTGTGGCTATCCGTCGCTGGCGCAAAGCCTGGTTCTCTGCGCCCATAAAGGCCGAACGCCACGCTTTTCGCCAGATGATCCAGGCTGAAAAATATGACGCCATCATTGATGCACAAGGGCTGGTAAAAAGTGCAGCGCTGGTGACGCGTCTGGCGCATGGCGTGAAACATGGCATGGACTGGAGCAGCGCCCGCGAACCTCTGGCAAGCCTGTTTTATAACCGCCGCCACCCTATTGCCAAAGATCAGCACGCCGTCGAACGCACGCGTGAACTGTTTGCAAAAAGCCTTGGCTATGCGAAACCTGACGCTCAGGGAGATTACGCGATTGCCCAGCATTTTCAGAATTTACAGGAACACACTGGCAATCCGTATGTCATATTCCTGCATGCCACAACCCGGGATGATAAGCACTGGCCGGAATCGCACTGGCGAGCCCTCGTAGAACTGATGCAACAAAGCGGATTACAGATTAAACTGCCGTGGGGCGCGGAGCATGAACGCCTGCGCGCGGAACGCATTGCCGCTGGGCTCAGTCACGTCGACGTCTTGCCGAAGCTAACGCTGGCGGACGTTGCTGCAGAGCTGGCTGGGGCACAAGCCATTGCCTCTGTCGACACCGGTTTGAGCCACTTAGCCGCTGCACTGGATCGCCCCAACATCACTCTTTTCGGCCCAACCGATCCCGGGCTGATTGGGGGCTACGGCAAAAACCAACAACAATACGTAAGCCCGACGGGCAAGATGGGAGATATCACGGCTGATGCGATTTTTAACGTTCTACAGGGCAACCTGCAACGTACGGGCAAGGAAGCGTAGTTAATGAGCTATGTGCTTCTGTTTATTCTCTTTCTTCCGGCAAAATTGCTGGGGAAGCTGTTTCGCAAAGAGACGGGTAAAAACCTTGTCATCCAGACTGCGAAGATTGGCGATTTCGTCAATGCGACCCCTTTGCTCAGCCACCTGAAAAAGAGTGATGTGCTGATAAGCCGTGCCGTAGAGCCGCTGGCAAGCCGCGACGACACCATCGAGACGATTTATCTCATCGGCAAAAAGAAGCGCAATGTGTTCGCCAAACTCCGCTTTGCCTGGCTGATTATGAATCGCTATGACAACGTGTATCTGCTGCAGCCGAACAGCACCAATCTCTTCTTCGCCGCCGTTTGCAACGCAAAGAACAAACAGTTCCTGAGCATCTACACCCGCCGCTGGTATCACGCCATTTTCTACATGGCAGCAGATGGCGTGGTGGAGCATGGGAAACAGACGTTATCCGTCACCAATTATCTGCAATTAGCAGACAGAACATTAAGCTGGAAGGATGCCCCAAAGCATGCCACGCATCCGCTCTATCAGCCCAAAGCCTGGCCTGAGTGTCTGGATAAACCGGATGTTATTCGTATCGGTCTGAGCATTTCCGCAGGCAATAAAGCAAAAACAGTGCCGCCGTCCGTCTGGAAACGTATTTTCGACACGCTGAGTGATTTGCCTTGCCAGTTCTACATCTTCGGCACAGAGAACGAACAACCGTGGCTCGACGAGCTTTATCGCGCCACAGGCGAACAAAGCAATATCACCAGCCTGCTGGGGTTGCTGCCGTTGGAAGATGTGCCGTGGGCCATCTCCAGAATGAATTGCTACATTGCCTCCGACTCCGGAAATGTCTATATCGCAGACGCGGTAGGCGTGCCTGTCGTCCTGCTGTTTGGGCCATGCTGTCACCACGAACAACGCCCGCTGGGTGAGACTTTGTTGATTGGCAATGATGACAACATCAGCTCATATGTGTTTGAGACGCGGTATTATTTCCACAAGGATCGCGAAGAGTTGTTTGCTGTGAGTGATGCGGATTTAAAGCGCATCCATCATTTTATCGCTAGCGCTGGTAATAACACCAAAGCATAATCAGTTCACTTTGTTGGTAACAATAATGACCCCGCATTCGGAAAAAAAATTTGCTACATTGAGAAAATGGAACCGTAGTAAAAACTATTTTATGAAGTCGCTGCGTATGCGTTTTGCAAAAATGATTTGGGATCATCGCAGCAAAAAAACGTTTGCCTTACAGGATATTCAAACCATCCTGCTCTTGCGTGACGATGATAAAATAGGCGATATGGTCGTATCAACATCCGTTATGCGTGAACTGAGTAAGCAGGGATACACTGTCGATATACTGGCAACACCAAAAAACATCGAAATCGTTAAAAACAACCCCTATATAAACAAAGTGTTATCCACTGAAGCTTCTGATATCACCGCCCAACTTAGCGCTGAAAAATATGATCTTGTGATCGACATGGGCGATAAAATATCACCGCGTAGCCTGCGTTTTTTACGCAGTATTTCGGCGAAAAATGTCATTGGCTTCAATAAAGAAAACTATAACATCTATAACAAGTCTATCCAGTATAACGATTATAATAGTCACATCACTAACCGCTACGATTTATTAATGCAGGTGATGGGACTTTCAGATTACTCGACGCAATACGAGTTGTTTTATCCCTCAGAACTGGATCAGGATGTTCTTAACTTTCTGAAAAATACGGGCCATGACAAGTTCATTCTGGTTAATGCATTTGCTGCTGACAGCCGTCGAGAAATGTCATTCAGTCAACTTGAAGAGTTAATTTTATCATTAAAAAATGCCTATCCAGCAACGTGTATCATTCTGTTAGATCATTTAAACAGAATCGATTTAACCTTACCTGACGATGTTTACATCAGCCCCTTTAATACCCTTCTTTCTGCAATAGCCTTGATCGCCCATATTGATATGATCATCTCTCCAGATACCTCCATTGTTCATATTGCAGCGACATATCAAAAGCCGTTGGTTGCACTTTATGGAAACGATCTGCATGGTCAATACGTTAATAGTGATGTGTGGGGACCAGGTTATGCTAACGCGATTCAATTACGCACAGTAAATAAATACCATCCAGTGTCATCAATTCCTGTAAATGAAATTGTAGCGGCAGTACACAAACTGTCTGCTGGAGAATTAAAATAGAATGATAATGTTAGAAAATTTGAGAAAACATAATCAGTTAATTTTGCTGACAATACTGCTTCTTTCCAGTATATCCGTCATTCTAAATTTTGTTAGCGCGCCTCAAGCCAGAACATTTTTCTACCTCTCTTCTTACGTTTCAATTCTCTCTCTTATTGTTAACTGGAAAAAAACGCCAACACCTCTTCTCATTAGCATCGTTGCAATGCTGGCATTAGTGGGCCTCAGTAAATATATTTGGTTCATCGCAGAATATCTCGGCAATCCCGACTATAACCAATACAACCCCTACTATAATACGGGAAAGCGACTCCTTCTGGGTGCCGTCATTGCCTGGAGCGCATTTTCACTCAAAGACTATCTTACTGAAAAACATAAACAAGCAGTCCGCTTCGCCCTCTTTGCAGCTTTTGCCCTCGCCTCGATTATCGGCTGCTATCAAATCGCCATGCATCCCGGGCAGCGAACGGATTTCTTCCTGGGCTATGCAACAGATAGCGCTTATATGTATTCAGCGGTGGCATTACTGACAATCATTTTTCTTGATCAGCATAAAAGCTTAATGGCCAAATTGTTAATGGCTGCTTGTTTCATCGTCGCATTTTATATTCTCTTTAAAACGGGCACCCGCAACGTTCTGCTATTTTTCCCGTTAGTGTTGATTGCTAGTCTGATTGCATGGAAGAAAAATTATCTCAGGACACTGTCCATCGTGGTGATTGCCATCATTATTGCATTCGCTGCTGCTTATAAACCGATCATTGAACCAAAAATAAAAATAACAGAGTCTGAGATTGATCGGTATAGCCAACATGATGGTAACCAGTCTGGTTCACTCACCGCTCGATTCGCAATGTGGGAAGTCGGTTACCATGCGTTTATGGCTCATCCATGGGGCATGAGCTTCGAACAACGAGAAAAATTCGCCAAGGATTACACACAAGAAACGAAGTCTAATAAATCGGCGCTGCGTTATATCGATGTCCACTTGCATAATGAAGTCATTGATACAGCAACACTTCAGGGGATCCCTGGCGTTGTCATTATGATTCTGGCCTATCTGATCTTACTCAACTATGCGTTCAGAACCCGAAGCGCAAAGTTTTTGGGGCTGACGTTCATTATCATCACTGTCGGTTTTACAGACGTTATTTTTATCAGCAGAGAGCAAAGCATATTTTTCGCTCAGCTTTTCGTACTGACCGCTCTCCTGTCGCCTCCACCGCGGCAGGCATGAATTGAAAAAGCCCCTAACGGGGCATTTTTTTCACCTGATAAAACTCAGCCAACGTCATTCCCTGGGTGCGTTGTGCAAGCCAGGCGAAGAGCTTTTCCAGATCCTGATACAACCCTTCAATCGCGGCTTCATCTTTAAACGTAGGGCTGCCGCCGGGCATAAACTCGGATGAGTGGAGCATAAATTCGACATAGTCGTTGCCTTGAGCCAGGCATTTCTCCGCAACGTTGATCATCTCATCGGCATTCCCGCCAGCAGGACGTAACCAGTTAACGGAGGGAGAGCGGTATTTGCCGCGCAGGCGGTCGTAGCCTTGCTTCACGCTATTCAGCCAACCCGGATGTCTGTACTGAATACTCATTGGGACTTCCAGCAAGGCGCTGTTACCTGGCCGATGTATCGCATTCTCGTCGATAAAATAGGCATTCTCCGGGAAGTGCTGATAATCCGTTCCGCCTGTACCCTGCGGTGCCCCTTTGGCGTTGCGCCAGTTCACACGCGGCGTGACTGAGCAATCGACCTGATAACCCAGTTCAATCAGCAATTTTGCATAACGGCTGTCGAACGCCCAGCGTCCGGCACGATGGCTGAGCATTTTTGTCTGGAAGGTGCTCTCCAGAAGCTCAGTCATGAACAGCACTTTTTCGCGTAAAACAGAATCCGGATATTCAATCAGATAAGGTTGCCAGCGCCAGTCATCACCGGTCAGGTCATGTTCAGGCGGGCTGTTCCAGGCATGTAAATGCATGCCGACTTCCCCTTGTCCACGCGCAATCACGTCTTTAGCAAAGTCGATGTAAACCGGGTCAACCGCCATCTCGTAGTTCGTTAACCAGACCGGCTTGAAACCCTGTTTTTCACACAAAGCCTGGAAGCGCGGCAGGTATCGGGCGTTTTCCGTTTTAATTTCCCGATGGTTTTGCCAAAGGTTATCGCCTTCAGTATCGATGGTGATGATAAATGCTGGTTTCGTCATGGTTTTCCCAGAGTCGATGAGGGTTAGGGCTATGTTACGCACTCTCCTCTCACCGAGTAAACAGTTGCCAGGAAAAACCTGACATTGCCGAGAAATGATGCAAGTCCTCATCATGTCTATTAGAATTGCAGGCAATACGACCCCAATAAGATGATGATGAATAACTCACTTAACGCACCCGGTTTACGCATTCTTTTGATCAAATTACGTCATCATGGCGACATGCTTCTGACTACCCCGGTGATCCACTCCCTGCGCCAGCGCTGGCCCGATGCACAAATCGACGTTCTGCTGTATGAAGAAACCCGGGATATGCTGGCCGCACACCCTGACATTCATCAGATCTACGGTATCGATCGTAAGTGGAAAAAACTGGGCACACGCGGACATCTGCAAAAAGAGTGGCAGTTGCTGACGACGTTGCGTGACCAGCGTTATCAACTGGTTCTCAACCTTGCCGATCAGTGGCGAAGTGCCATCATCACCCGTTTTACCGGCGCACCGGTGCGCATTGGGTTTGATTTTAATAAGCGCCGCGGCTGGTTTTGGCGTCACTGCCATACGGAACTTGCCTCCGTGAACGGGCATAAACAGATGCATACCGTTGAGCAAAATCTCTCGATTCTTGCCCCGCTGGGTATTACGCCAGTCAGTTCAGTCGCTATGAGCTATAGCCCGGAAGACTGGCAAGCCGTCTCAGATAAGCTGGCTGAAAAGGGCGTGCCAGAAAAGTTTATCGTTGTGCAGCCTACCTCTCGCTGGTTTTTCAAGTGCTGGGATGAGAGCAAAATGGCGCAAACCATCGCGGCACTGCAGCAAGAGGGGCACACGATTGTGCTGACCTCCGGCCCGGACAAAAAAGAACTGACAATGGTCGATACTATCCTTGCCGCCAGCCCTCAGGAACGCGTGGTGTCGTTGGCCGGACAATTAACGCTTCGTCAGTTAGGCGCCCTGATAGGCCACGCCGCATTGTTTATTGGCGTGGATTCTGTGCCTATGCATATGGCTGCGGCCTTGCAAACCCCGTGCGTCGCGCTTTTTGGCCCATCAAAACTCACGTTCTGGAGCCCATGGCAGGTGAACGGTGAAGTGATTTGGGCCGGGGAGTATGGCCCACTGCCTGACCCCGATGCGGTCGACACCAAGACCAAAGAACGCTATCTGGACGCTATCCCGGTTGAGCGCGTCGTTGCTGCTGCAAGGAATTGCCTGTCATGAAGAAACATCGTCTGGCCATCGTGCGCCAAAAATACCGTCCTGACGGCGGTGCCGAACGTTTTGTTTCTCGTGCCCTGAGCGCGCTTAGCAATCAGGATTTAGAGCTGAATGTCATCACTCGCCAGTGGCAAGGCGAAAAGCAGGACGACTGGCACATTCATATTTGCGATCCGCAGAAATGGGGGCGCATTAGCCGCGAACGCGGTTTCGCTCATGCAGCGCGTAAGCTCTGGCAAGCAGAGCAGTTTGATATCGTGCAAAGCCATGAGCGAATTCCTGGCTGCGATATTTACCGTGCAGGCGATGGTGTTCATCGCCGCTGGTTACTGCAACGCCAACGCATTCTGCCCGGCTGGCGTGGTCACATGTTGATGCTCGATCGCTACCATCGCTACGTGATGGACGCTGAAAAGGCCATGTATCAGGCACCGGAACTTAAGGCTGTGATTTGTAATGCGGAAATGGTGAAGCAAGAAATCATCGAAGATTTCGCCGTCGACGCAAAAAAAGTCCACGTGATTTATAATTCCATTGATTCCAGCCGCTTCGTTCCAGCTGAAAGCATGCAAAAATTCGTGCTGCGTGAACAACTGGGCATTCCGGCGAATGCCGTGGTGTTCTGTTTTGTGGGATCAGGATTTGAACGTAAGGGGCTGGCGGCTGCGATTAAAGCCATTGCAGGCACCGATCGTTACCTGCTTGTCGTGGGTCAGGACAAGGCAGAAAAGCAGTATCATGCGTTGGCTCGCTCAGAAGGTTGCGCCGATCGCGTTCGTTTTTGTGGTATGCAAAAAGAAACATTACCGTTCTATCATGCGGCTGACGGCTTATTATTGCCAACTCTGTACGACCCGTTTCCCAATGTCATTCTGGAAGCGATGGCCTGCGGGTTGCCCGTCATTACCTCACACACCTGCGGTGGGGCTGAATTTATAGCGCAAGGAACCAACGGTTTTGTCTGCGATGCACTCGACATCTCACGCCTGCGAGAGGCGGTGATGGCAATACCGGCACAGGAAGACGATAACAGAATGGGCATGGCTGCTCGCCATAAAGTCATGGATGCAACACCGGAGCGGCTCTCAAGTCAGCTCATTACGCTTTATCAAACTTTATTGGATTAATGATGCGCATCCTTATGATTATTGATGGTTTACCCGGCGGGGGCGCCGAAAAAACGGTGCTGACGCTCTCGCGTGGGCTCGTGGAAATGGGTCATCAGGTTTCCCTGTTCTCCTTGCGCAAAGTGTGTGACTACGCCATCCCGGAAGGCATCGATTATCAGGTTGTGCAGGACACTTGCAAAAAGCCCTGGCGAAAGCTTACGGAGCTGTGTCGCCGCGCTCATTTACTGGACGAAGCCATTGTCAAAGCGCAGGAAAAAGGGAACTTCGATATTGTGTTCTCCCACCTGCATAAAACGGATCGCATCGTTGCTCATACACGCGCTATCAGCCGCGATAAAATCTGGTACTGCGTTCACGGCATGTTCTCGTTTTCTTACCTGCGTAATCGCCGGGCCCCGTCTCGCTGGTTTAAGCGAACCAAAATACGCCGGGTCTACGAAAATTCGCAGGTTGTGGCGGTGTCTAACGCCGTGCTTCATGATCTGACCCAAAATCTGCGCATCACCCTCAACCGGGGCGTGGTTATCCATAACCCTTTTGACATCGCTAACATCCTGCAGCTTGCCGCTGAACCTTTTGAGCTGGAAGGACAGGAGTATCTCATCCATGTCGGCCGCTTCCATGAGCACAAGCGCCACGATCGTCTGCTGCGTGCCTTCGCCAAAAGCGGGATTCCAGGTCAACTGGTGATGATGGGTAATGGCAGCCAGAAACACATTGATCAGTTGAAAGCGTTGGCGAAGACATTAGGCATTGCCGACAGAACGCAGTTCCGCAGCTTCGTGCCGAATCCTTATCCGTGGATCAAAAACGCCAAACAACTGGTGTTAAGCTCTGATTGCGAAGGATTTGGCAACGTGCTGGTTGAAGCGATTATTTGCCAGACGCCAGCAGTGAGTACTCGCTGCCCAGGCGGGCCGTCTGAAATTCTCACTGGTGAGCTTGCACGCGGTCTGAGTGAAATGAACGACGATGGGCTGGCAAAAACCATGCAGGACATCTGGCAACATCCACCGGCTATCGACCACACCACCATTTCTGCCTACGGCATTGAGGCAATCTGCCGTCAATATATTGCGCTTGCGGGCACTAAACAGTAATCAGGTATTGTATGCAACACCCGACATCACCACTGCTTAGCGTGGTTGTCGCCGTCTACAACGGCGAAAAATTTTTAGATCAGTTCTTCTCCTGCCTCGTAGCGCAAAATATCGAGAGCATGGAAGTGATCATCGTCAATGACGGTTCCACCGACAGCTCACTGCAGATAGTGGAAAAGTGGCGCCAGCAACTGCCGCAGATGCAGGTGCTCGAGCAGGAAAATCAGGGGGTTTCCGTAGCCCGCAACACTGGCCTGGCCGTTGCCACCGGCCAGTACCTTTCCTTCCCGGATATCGACGATGTCTTCAAACCGGGCATGTATCAGCACTTGCTGAGCCTGGCACTCAAAAGCCAGCTTGATGTCGTGACCTGCAACGGAAACTACGTTTGGGAAAATGACAAAAAGCCGACCCGTCCGATTTTCCCACCGGATAAATTGCAGTCCACCGGTGTGCTGAGTGGCCCGGCGTGGTTGAAACAAGCCCTGGATTCGCGCAAGTTTCTGCATGTGACCTGGCTGAATCTGTATCGCCATGATTTCATTCGCCAGCACAATTTCCACTTCGAGCCAGGCCTTCGTCATCAGGACATTCCCTGGACAACAGAAGTGCTGCTGGCTGCAGAACGAGTGCAGTACACCAGTGAACAGTACTACGATTACTACATCCATTCGGCTTCCGTCTCCCATACACCGGATACCGACGAGACGCTCATCCGTTCTGCTCGCCACTACATGAAAATTCTGGAGATGCTGGATGCCATCAACCAGCGCTATCCAGAACAGGTGAAAGGCATCGCGGCTTGCCACTGGCAGATAGCGAAAGAAGGCCTGGGGATCATTCATACGTTCGACAATATGAAAGATCCGCGTAAAAAGGCGATGATCGTGCGGGAATTCTTCGATCGTGGCATCTGGAAACTGATCTGGAAGAGTGCAAAAAGCCCGCGCCTGCGCTGGCGTTTAGGCCGTCGCTACTTCCGTTTGAAACGTTATCTGAGCGATTGAACGTCCAGATTGCCAAAGGGATAGCTTTAAGCCCGCTAAATGCTTAGAATTTGCCCGCCGAAGACAATAAAAACGGATAACACGCTTGGAATTTCTGTATACCATTTTGCTCTACCTGATTCAGCCACTGGTCTGGCTGCGGCTGCTGTTACGCAGCCGTAAAGCGCCTGCGTACCGTAAACGCTGGGCAGAACGCTACGGCTTCTGCAAAGGCAAGGTAGTGCCGGATGGCATACTGCTGCATTCCGTGTCCGTCGGCGAAACGCTGGCGGCTATCCCGCTGGTGCGCGCCCTGCGCCATCGCTATCCTTCGCTGCCCATCACCGTGACCACGATGACGCCAACGGGGTCAGAACGTGCAATGTCTGCCTTCGGGAAAGATGTCCAGCATGTGTATCTGCCTTACGATCTGCCGGGGGCGATGAACCGCTTCTTCAACACCGTGCGGCCAAAGCTGGTTATCGTGATGGAAACAGAGTTGTGGCCAAACATGGTGACGGCACTGCACAAGCGCCAGATTCCGCTGGTTATTGCTAATGCCCGGTTGTCTGAACGCTCCGCGAAAGGGTACGGCAAACTCGGTAATTTCATGTGCCGCCTGCTGAGCCGCATCACCTTAATAGCGGCTCAGAACGAAGAAGACGGCAATCGCTTTCTCTCTCTTGGCCTCAAACGCAACCAGCTCACCATTACCGGTAGCCTCAAATTTGATATCTCCGTGACGCCAGAACTGGCGGCTCGAGCCATTACGCTACGCCGCCAATGGGCCCCACGCCGTCAGGTGTGGATCGCCACCAGCACCCACGACGGCGAAGAAAAAATTATCCTCGATGCACATCAAAAGCTGCTGGAAACTTTCCCTGATCTGCTGCTGATTCTGGTGCCGCGCCATCCAGAGCGCTTTGCCGATGCGCGTGAACTGGTGCAAAAAGCGGGAATGACATTCACTCTGCGCAGCACCGGAGAGATCCCTTCGCCCACGACTCAGGTCGTCATTGGCGACACGATGGGTGAACTGATGCTGCTCTACGGCATTGCTGACCTGGCATTCGTTGGCGGAAGCCTGGTCGAGCGCGGTGGTCATAACCCGCTGGAGCCTGCTGCTCACGCCATTCCAGTGCTGATGGGGCCGCATATTTTTAATTTCAAAGACATCTGCGCCAAGCTGCAGCAGGCCGAAGGACTGATCACCGTGACGGATACCGATTCGCTGGTGAAAGAAGTCTCCACGCTGCTCACCGACGAAGATTATCGTCTGTGGTACGGCCGTCACGCTGTCGAAGTTCTTCATCAAAACCAGGGCGCACTCGTCCGTCTGCTGGAGTTACTGCAACCCTATCTGCCGCAGCGGAGTCATTAATGCCAACGCGCCTGTCGGTAGTCATGATCGCCAAAAATGCCGCTGAGCTGCTGCCAGAATGTCTGGCATCAGTGCGCTGGGCTGACGAGATTATCGTTCTGGATTCCGGCAGCAGTGATAACACAGTGGAACTGGCTCGCAGCCTGGGCGCACAAGTCCATGTGAACAGCGACTGGCAAGGTTACGGTATTCAGCGTCAACGCGCTCAAGCTTTGGCAACGGGTGATTATGTTCTGATGATCGATACCGATGAGCGAGTCACGCCTGAGTTAGAACAATCTTTGCGTCAGGTGCTCACGGCACCACAAGCAGGGGCGGTCTACAGCATCGCACGCCGCAACTATTTCCTCGGTCGTTTTATGCGCCATAGCGGCTGGTATCCTGACAGAGTCTTGCGCCTCTACGAACGTGAACGCTGGCAATACAATGGCAACCTGGTCCATGAATCCCTTGAGTGTCGTGATGCCAACATCATCGAACTTAAAGGCGATCTACGCCATCTGACATGCCGTGATTTTGCTGACTTCCAGCAAAAACAGCTCGCCTACGCGACGGCCTGGGCTCAGGAACGTTATCAGAAGGGCAAAAAGGCGTCATTGGCGGGTATTTTCGGCCACACGCTCGGCGCATTCATTAAAACGTTGCTGATACGTGGTGGCGTGCTGGATGGTGCACAGGGTTGGCTGCTGGCCGTGGTTAACGCACAATATACGTTTAACAAGTACACCGAGCTGTGGGCGCTGAACCGCGGCTTTAGCAAGAAGGCGTGAGTCATGAGCACAAAAGCCATCTATCCCGGCACGTTTGATCCCATCACCAACGGTCACATTGATATCGTCACTCGCGCTAGCGCGATGTTCGATAAAGTGTTGCTGGCGATTGCCGCAAGCCCAGGCAAAAAGCCGATGTTCGATTTGGATGAACGTGTGGCCCTGGCTCAGCAGGCTATCTCACATATCCCGAATGTTGAAGTGGCGGGTTTCAGTGACCTGATGGCCAATTTCGCCCGCGCGCAGCAGGCCAATATTTTGATTCGTGGTCTGCGCGCGGTCGCGGATTTTGAATACGAGATGCAGTTGGCGCAGATGAACCGCCACCTGATGCCAGAGCTGGAAAGTGTGTTTCTGATGCCGTCAAAAGAGTGGTCATTCATTTCATCCTCGCTGGTGAAAGAAGTGGCTCGCCACGACGGTGATGTCGCCCACTTCCTCCCTCCTGCCGTTCATCAGGCACTGATGGATAAGCTGAAGTAACTATTTCTGGCACTGACGGCAGTAAAACGTCGCCCGTTGCGCGTGTTTCGTCGCCATGATCGGTGCCCCGCACACTCTGCACGGCTCGTCTTTACGGCCATAGACCTGCAGCTCCTGCGCGAAATAGCCCGGTTTACCATCACTTTGCAGAAAATCTTTCAGCGTCGTTCCACCTTGCTCAATAGAGCGCAGCAAAACAGCCTTAATCACTCGCACCAATAGCTCGGACTCTTGTGGCGAAAGCGATGACGCCAGGCGATCGGGATGGATCCCGGCGGCAAAGAGCGATTCACTGGCATAAATGTTCCCTACCCCCACCACCAGTTTGTTGTCCATCAGCCAGGGCTTGATGGGGCTTTTCTTCTTCGCGCATTTTTCACGGAAGTAGTCAGCGTTAAACGCCTCGCTGAGAGGCTCAGGCCCAAGGTGCGCCAGCACGCTGTGGCCTTCAAGCACTTTAGTCCACAGCCACGCACCGAAGCGGCGCGGATCGGTATAACGCAGCACCTTGCCATTGCTCATCACCAAATCGACATGGTCATGTTTTTCGGCCGGACGCTCTTCAGGCAAAATACGCAAACTCCCGGACATGCCAAGATGAATGATTATCCAGCCATCCGGCAGTTCAAGAAGCAGATACTTGGCGCGCCGCTGGACGCTGAGCACAGGTTTATCGCTGAGGCTGTGAATTTCAGCCGAGACCGGCCAGCGCAGGCGGCCGTTACGAACAATAGCGTGCAGGATGGTTTCACCGACCAGATGTGGCTCAATGCCACGGCGGCTGGTTTCAACCTCGGGTAATTCAGGCATGACGTCTCCGAAAACCGTTCAGGATGCTCTCTATTATGGGGACGCGCAGAAAACAAAAAACCCCGCAAGCGCGGGGTTTTCGTACAAGGAGACTAAAATTATTTAATTTTAGCTTCTTTGTAAAGTACGTGCTGACGGACAACTGGATCGAACTTTTTCAGTTCCAGTTTTTCCGGCTTAGTACGCTTGTTCTTCGTGGTGGTGTAGAAGTGACCAGTACCAGCAGAAGAAACCAGCTTGATTTTCTCACGAATACCTTTAGCCATGATTTAATTCCTCTTAGTACTTAGTACTTTTCGCCACGGGCACGCAGTTCAGACAGAACTGTATCGATGCCTTTCTTGTCAATGACACGCATACCTTTAGCAGATACACGCAGGGTGACAAAGCGCTTCTCGCTCTCAACCCAGAAACGGTGAGAGTGCAGGTTCGGCAGGAAACGGCGCTTAGTCGCGTTCAGTGCGTGGGAACGGTTGTTACCGGTCACCGGACGCTTGCCAGTTACTTGGCAGACTCGGGACATGTCTATTCTCCAAAAATCAAATTAGCTCGAGCTTCGTATAGGGTATTGGCGCCTCGTCAGGCTGCTACAGCCCGGTTTGACGGTTCTTAGTGAACTCGTGCAGCCAGGCCCAAATGCCAAACCCGAGATTCTCAAAGGTGGCGTAGTATACGCTGACTCCGTGGTGTGCTCAAGTCCCGAACAGACAAAGATCCCAATGGATCGCTAAATCCAGCCCTGTTCAGCGAAGGAAATGATCTCTCCTTGCCCAACAACCATGTGATCGAGAACACGTATATCCATGAAGTTGCAGCACTTTACCACTCTCTCGGTCATGATTCTATCCGCTTTACTCGGCGTCGCACTTCCGGAAGGATGATTATGCGCCAGGATCAGCGCGGCGGCGTTGCTTTTAATGGCCTCACGGACGATTTCTCTTGGGTGAACCTCCACGTGATTGAGGGTTCCCGTGAACATCCGGCTGTGCTTGAGCACCCGATTTTGGCTGTCCATGAAGATCACCATAAAGATCTCACGCTCCTCCCAGGCCAGCTGGCTACGTAAAAAATCCCTCGTTGCATCCGGGCTGCGCAAGGGGTCTTCCAGCAGTAGCAGTTGCATACTGAAGAAACGCCGGGCCAGTTCCGCTATCCCTTTAAGCTGCGCATATTTCGCAATGCCAATGCCCTCGGTGTCGAGCAGGGCATCCTCAGGCGCCGACAACAACCCGTGCAACGAACCAAAGCGGCCTAACAAATATTTCGCAAAGGCCAGCACGTCTCGACGCTGATTACCGGTGCGCAGAAACAGCGCCAACAGCTCGGTATCCGTTAGTGATTCAATGCCATCCACCTGCATTTTCTCACGCGGCAGAATCGGCTCGTCCATTTCCATAGACCTTCTCCTTCTGACTTCGCTTATTCTGTCATGCACTTTTAGGCATTGGCGACAGCGAGATGTTATCTCTGCGTAACGCCTCGCAGACTGATTTTCCTTTGCAGCACGAGTGCAGAATGATTGTGATAAAATGGCAGGATTCCGATGTCCTCCACAGGAAAGAATCATGATGAGCCTGGCCGGTAAAAAAATCGTTCTCGGCGTCAGCGGCGGTATTGCTGCCTATAAAACCCCTGAACTGGTTCGCCGTTTGCGCGAGCGTGGTGCTGATGTTCGCGTCGCCATGACGGACGCAGCAAAAGCGTTCATTACGCCTTTGAGCCTGCAAGCCGTGTCAGGTTATCCGGTGTCTGACAGCCTGCTTGATCCCGCCGCGGAAGCCGCCATGGGCCATATTGAACTGGGTAAGTGGGGTGATTTGGTGATTCTGGCGCCAGCAACGGCCGACCTCATTGCCCGCGTTGCCGCCGGTATGGCAAACGATCTGGTTTCAACGATTTGCCTGGCGACAGCCGCACCGATTGCGGTGGTACCGGCAATGAATCAGCAGATGTATCGAGCCGCCGCGACCCAGCACAACCTTGAAACGCTGGCATCACGTGGGCTTCTGCTTTGGGGTCCAGACAGCGGTAGCCAGGCGTGTGGAGACATTGGCCCAGGGCGCATGCTCGACCCACTGACCATTGTGGAGATGGCGGCGGCGCATTTTTCGCCTGTCAAAGATCTGCAACATCTCAATATCATGATAACCGCTGGCCCGACCCGCGAGCCGTTGGACCCGGTGCGTTACATCACCAATCACAGCTCGGGAAAAATGGGCTTCGCTATTGCGGCAGCAGCAGCCAGCCGAGGCGCAAACGTCACGCTGGTCAGCGGCCCCGTATCATTGCCAACACCACCGTTTGTACAACGCGTTGATGTGACGACCGCGCTGGAGATGGAAGCCGCCGTTCAGGCCAATGCCACAAAGCAGCATATTTTCATCGGCTGCGCGGCGGTGGCGGATTACCGGGCACAAGCCATTGCAGATGAGAAAATCAAAAAGCAAGGCGATGAATTAACACTGAAAATGGTCAAAAACCCGGATATCGTTGCAGGTGTTGCCGCTCTGAAAAACGCTCGTCCTTATGTCGTAGGGTTTGCCGCAGAAACGAATAATGTGGAAGAATACGCACGGCAAAAACGTGCCCGCAAAAACCTTGATCTGATATGTGCTAACGACGTATCACAAGATAATCAAGGATTTAACAGCGATAACAATGCGCTGCACCTCTTTTGGCAGGATGGAGACAAAGTCTTACCACTTGCGCGAAAGGAACGCCTGGGCCAACTACTACTGGACGAGATCGTTACCCGTTATGATGAAAAAAATCGACGTTAAGATTCTGGACCCGCGCGTGGGTGAGCAATTTCCGTTGCCAGCTTACGCCACCTCCGGCTCTGCCGGACTTGACCTGCGAGCCTGTCTGGATGACGCCGTAGAACTGGCTCCCGGTGAAACCACCCTGCTGCCAACAGGCCTTGCTATTCATATCGCTGACTCGTCTCTGGCTGCCGTTATCCTGCCTCGTTCTGGTTTGGGTCATAAGCACGGCGTGGTACTCGGCAACCTGGTTGGCCTTATCGATTCTGATTATCAGGGTCAGTTGATGGTTTCTGTTTGGAACCGTGGGCAGAAGAGCTTTACTATCGAGCCGGGCGAACGCATTGCTCAAATGGTCTTTGTTCCTGTCGTTCAGGCGGAATTTAATCTGGTGGAAGAATTTGACGCCACCGACCGTGGCGAAGGCGGCTTCGGCCATTCAGGACGCAAATAAGCGTCCTGACGCAGCATCCAACAGCGAAATAATGCAATAACACCAACGCAAGCAAAGGCTTGCGGTCGCAGTATGGATGCGCGCCTGACAAGTGTTAATTTTCAGGGGTATTTTACAACATGGCAGAAAAACAAACCGCGAAAAGGAATCGTCGCGAAGAAATACTTCAATCTCTGGCACTTATGCTTGAATCCAGCGATGGCAGCCAGCGAATCACTACCGCGAAACTGGCGGCATCAGTGGGCGTGTCTGAAGCCGCACTGTACCGTCATTTCCCAAGCAAAACCCGGATGTTCGACAGCCTTATCGAGTTTATTGAAGACAGTCTGATTACCCGTATTAATCTGATCCTGAAAGATGAAAAAGATACCGGTGCGCGTCTGCGATTGATTGTTTTGCTGATCCTCGGCTTTGGCGAGCGTAATCCAGGGCTGACGCGCATTCTGACAGGCCATGCGCTGATGTTTGAACAGGACAGGCTGCAGGGCCGCATCAACCAGCTTTTCGAACGTATTGAAGCGCAAATCCGCCAGGTGCTGCGCGAAAAGAAGATGCGTGAAGGTGAAGGTTACAGCGTGGATGAGTCTTTGCTGGCAAGCCAGCTATTGTCGTTCTGTGAAGGGATGTTGTCCCGCTTCGTGCGTAGTGAGTTTAAGTACCGCCCAACCGATGATTTTGATGCGCGTTGGCCGTTGGTATACGCTCAACTGCAGTAAAAAGAACCGGGCGAAAACGCCCGGTCAGATTGCTGACAAAGAAGGAAAAAGCGTGGTTTTTCCTTCTTTGTGATTATCAGCAGAAAATCAATGAATTGATTTTCCTTATTTTTTGTTCCGCCACCCATGACAAAACTGTATCCGTTAGAGGTTTGTCATCAGTTTCAACCGGGCAAACATGCCCGGTTTTTTGTTTTATACGCCAAACTCTTCGCGATAAGCACGAACGGCCGCCAGGCTATCCGCCATTTCAGGCTTCTCTTCCAGGTACGCAATCAGCTCTTTCAGGGTGATGATAGAAATCACTTCACAGCCGTAATCGCGTTCCACTTCCTGAATCGCAGAAATTTCACCACGGCCGCGTTCTTGACGGTCAAGCGAGATAAGCACCCCCGCAAGCGTTGCTCCATTAGCCTGGATAATCTCCATCGACTCGCGGATAGCGGTCCCGGCGGTAATCACATCATCCACCAGCATCACACGCCCTTCGAGCGCGCTGCCCACCAGGTTGCCGCCTTCGCCATGATCTTTGGCTTCTTTGCGGTTGAAGCAGTACGGCACATCGCGCTCGTGATGCTCAGCCAGCGCTACTGCGGTGGTGGTGGCAATCGGGATCCCTTTGTATGCCGGGCCAAACAGCAGATCAAAATCAATCCCCGAATCCACCAAAGCTTCAGCATAGAAGCGGCCTAACAGAGCCAAATCGCGCCCGGTATTAAACAGCCCGGCATTAAAGAAATAGGGGCTTTTGCGCCCGGATTTCAGCGTAAACTCGCCGAACTTCAGTACCTGCTTGTTAAGCGCAAATTCAATAAACTGGCGCTGATAGGGTTTCATGGATTCGCTCCTCATCTTACTTTCTGTGCTTTTCTTTGGACAAAAAAAAGGGCGACCACGTCGCCCTTAAAATCAGTTTTCTAACGCCGCTTTTTGCGTCGTTACAATGGATTCGATTCCCCCTCGGGCCAACGCCAGCAAGGTAAGAAGCTCTTCGTGGGTGAACGGCTCACCCTCAGCAGTGCCCTGAACTTCGATGATGCGACCGTCTTCGGTCATCACCACGTTCATGTCTGTTTCCGCGGCGGAGTCTTCAACGTACTCCAGATCGCACAGCGCTTCGCCGTTGACGATGCCCACGGAAACCGCAGCTACCATGCCTTTCATTGGGTTGGTTTTGAGTTTGCCCGCGGCAACCAGATTGTTCAGCGCATCGGCCAGTGCAACACAGGCACCGGTGATAGAAGCGGTACGAGTGCCGCCATCTGCCTGAATCACGTCGCAATCAAGCGTGATGGTAAACTCGCCCAGGGTCTTGAGATCGACCGCTGCACGCAGTGCACGAGCAATCAGACGCTGGATTTCCATGGTGCGGCCACCCTGCTTACCTTTTGCCGCTTCACGAGCGTTACGGGTATGCGTGGAACGTGGCAGCATGCCGTATTCGGCGGTGATCCAGCCCTGGCCCTGGCCTTTCAGAAAGCGAGGAACGCCTTCATCAATGGACGCGGTGCAGAGGACTTTAGTATCACCGAATTCGACCAGCACAGAGCCTTCAGCGTGTTTGGTGTAGTTACGGGTCAGGGTTACGGGACGCACCTGATGAGCGCTACGGCCTGCTGGACGCATGATAAATCTCCGGCTTAAAACGAATGTGGCTGCGCATTATACGGATTAAACGCGCTTATTCCTATCATGAGAAAGCCCCGCTAGCTATAATCCCCCCATCTCTCCTTTAAAAACAGGAACGTCTATGATCCGCAGTATGACCGCCTACGCCCGCCGTGAAATTAAGGGCTCCTGGGGCAGCGCCGCCTGGGAACTGCGCTCGGTAAACCAGCGTTATCTCGAAACCTACTTCCGCATGCCGGAACAATTTCGAAGCCTGGAGCCGGTAGTGCGTGAACGCATCCGCTCACGCCTGACTCGCGGCAAAGTAGAATGTACGCTGCGTTTTGAACAGGACCCAAGCGCTCAGGGTGAACTCATCCTGAATGAAAACCTGGCTCGCCAGTTAGTTAACGCGGCTAACTGGGTGAAGATGCAAAGTGACGAAGGCGAAATTAACCCGGTCGATATTCTCCGCTGGCCGGGCGTCATGGCAGCCCAGGAACAAGATCTGGACGCCATCACGGCTGAAATCCTGACGGCCCTCGATGGCGCACTGGATGATTTCATTCTGGCCCGTGAAACCGAAGGCAAAGCACTGAAATCCCTGATTGAGCAACGCCTGGACGGCGTGAGCGCTGAAGTGACGAAAGTCCGCGCACATATGCCGGAAATCCTTCAGTGGCAGCGCGAGCGTCTTGTCGCGAAGCTCGAAGAAGCCCAGGTTCAGCTGGAGAACAACCGTCTTGAGCAAGAGCTGGTGATGATGGCCCAGCGTATCGATGTTGCTGAAGAGCTTGACCGCCTCGAAGCCCACGTGAAAGAGACCTGGAACATCCTGAAGAAGAAAGAAGCCGTTGGCCGTCGCCTCGACTTCATGATGCAGGAGTTCAACCGCGAGTCGAATACCCTCGGGTCCAAATCCATCAATGCTGAAGTCACCACTTCCGCCATCGAGCTGAAAGTGCTGATAGAGCAGATGCGCGAGCAAATCCAGAACATTGAGTAATATCTCAGACGATCTCACCTTGTCTCACCCAAGCTAAGACCGCCTCTAATAGCCCGTTAATACGGGCTATATCTTTATCATCTTGTCTCATCATGTATCACTACAGCGCATGTTTAGCGTGTACTTAACTATGTACATAATGACTTTTATGGCATCATGATTATGTACACACAGCACATAAGCAGAGTCATATATGGCAAAAATGACAGACATACAAATCAAGGCATGGATCAGAGCTGACGAACGCTTCGAAGCAAGGTCAGATGGCAATGGTTTATCTCTCTATTTTCCAAAGAAATATGCTGCTCCATTCTGGCGTTTTCGCTATCGTTTCTCTGGAAAACAGCGGGTAATTATTTTTAAAAGACATATTTACTCCTCCTATGGTCACTCTTCAATGCTTGTATTAAATGTAAAATAGAGTTTTCAAGTTCAATGAAAGAGAAGCTTTAATTTATTACGAATAACTTTCACCATCGCATAATAATGATCATTATCTAGATTATATCAGTACTTAAATCATGATAGTATATTGCTATTATATAGCAGTGGTTTACAAATAATGTGTATGGAAATTTTTAGCATTGCAATAATATTAATTTAATTTCTTGATACTCTGATCATCCTAAGGTATTCAAATATAGTTACCTAACTTATGAATAAGTGAAAAAATAATAACATTCATAGCTGGCCCAAGATGCACATCACCAAATCGTTGTTCAATGGTGTTCCGAGTGTTGATTTAGTATGGTAAAATTCAAAGTGCAGTATCTACCAGCTACGCTAGCCTATAGAAAAAATGTATAGTTTTACTCATTCCCACTCTAAACAGCATTACTTGCCAAAGGAATAGGAAACATGATTGAACAATTAGCGTTGATACCTCGGGTTGAAGAAGGTGAAATAATTCCTCAACGTGCAGGTGATGGATATATAAGTGCAACTGCATTATGTCAGTCGGTTGGTAAGCGGTTTTCTGATTATAGAGTACTTAAATCTACTAATGAATTTTTAGTAGAATTAATAGCTCAGACAGGACTACCAGAACAGCAATTAATACATGTTATAAGTGGCGGTAATCCAAGGCTACAAGGAACGTGGGTTCATCCTTATTTAGCAATAAACCTTGCTCAGTGGCTTTCTGCTAAATTTGCAGTAAAAGTATCTCAATGGGTTACTGAATGGCAGCAAGGTAAAGCTAAACCTGTTCTCCCAATACACCTTGAGCGATACTTACAAAATCGAGCAAAAGTACCTTATACTCATTTTTCAATGCTTAATGAGTTAACACTCAATCTAATCGCTCCTCTTGAACAAGCAGGTTATACCTTACCTCAAGAAATGGTTCCTGACATATCAGAAGGCCGAATATTTTGTAAGTGGTTACGAGAAATACGGGGTATTGAACCAAATTCATTCCCCACATATGAACATGAATACCCTGATGGACGCAGAGTTGAAGCGAAGCTATACCCTATTGAGTTATACGAAGATTTTAAACGTCATTTTAATGAAGTATGGTTACCTTCCCATGCCACACGTTACTTTGGACAACGAGACCAGCAAGCATTGCAATTTATAAAAACATTGCTTCTCCCAACCCCATAATAATAATAGCAGTGCTTAATTTTAAGCACTGCTATTATCACGCCACAAAAACTTAAATATTAAAATCAACCAAAACTTCTTATAAAGACAAAAACGATCCAAATCAAAAATAGTCTAACCATTTTAATATAATAATCATGGAATAACTAAATCCCACATATGCCAAATACTGATCTCACCCGGCTCACCGCCATTAGAATATTTCCATTGTCTTTTGTGAGTACTCAATACAGTAAATGGAATTGAAGTTTTAGGTGAGGATAAATATTTTCCATTTAGCATATTACTTTGAAGTTCTTTTTCTTTGGATAATTGTTCCTCAAGTGAGGACAATTCCCGAAACTTCGGTTTTTGATAAGCAAGCATAATTCCAGCTTGCATAGTCCATCCATAATCACCACTAACAAAGCGTGACATTCCTTCAGTCGTATATAAACGAACTGGTTTTGCCATACATACAACTTTACTCTCAATATAGATTCCAACAAGCCTGCGAGTTATAGATAATGGATTATTTGAAAGTCTTATAATTAAATCTGGTTGTTTATTGAGAAGTTTTCCATTGTAATTAGGAACATTTTCTCCTCGACAAACAGTTTCAAATGTATCACCTGAGAAACCAGGAACAACAGGGACTTCCATTTCTAGCATCTGTAATAGCATGTTACAAATAGCATCAGTATAAACATCCTCTTCTGGAGCTCCTGAACTTATGCTTACAAGATGCTTTGCTGGATTTTCCTTTATTTCTTCCCAGACGTATCTAATCGCCTGTGCAACAACACGAATAATATTCGGTGGAATTTGTACAGGAAAACCATTCTGTGTAGTTACAAATGGAAGAGGATTTCCGACGAGCACTGTCATTTGTATCCCCTATTTAAAACAGGATGACCTCGTTTAATCAAATCAAGAGCTAGTGTCCTTGCTGATGTACTTGACCAATATCTCCGTTGATTGAGAATCCCAATATATAATGCATCTTCAAATGGAATTTCAACTAATGAAGCATCCATCATATTTCCCGTTCCTATTGCAGAAATTAGATGTTCAGGATTGATATTTTTAATATTATCTTGCCCACCAAGCTTTATAAAAATCCAAGGGGAGGAAGCAACATAATCAGATTTCTTAATATCTAGTGGTGTATCACTCATATCAAAAGGCAGTAATGTTGATTCTAAAGTTCGTATAAAACTATCAATGGTATCTCGATCGGTTATTTTTACAGAATTAGTGCGATTTTTTTTGAAAGGCAAACTTATAGCAAGTCTATCATTAATAAGATTAATGTCACCAACTCTCAGATGATATAGTTTTCGGACAAAATCCTCTATCAAATCCTCGATGTCAAAAACATTAAACAAAAGCGCCATTTTAATAAAATCCAAATCATTTTTAAGCTCCTCATTCAACTCACTAAATGAGCAAAATGGAAACATTTCTGCTTCTGCTTTTTGTAGTGTACTTCTCTCACAACCAATTTTACTACTTGTCATTAATGTAAAATATAAAAATAGACGACTATTGAACAAAGTAAATAAATATACGGCTAATAATTCTGGCTCAGTTGAATTCTTGCAACTATAGCCAATATAAGAACGATTGTAAGCTACGTCATGAAAAGAGATCATTGCCAACGGACAATCTTCTTTAGAACTGGGTGACTCTCTCAATAATACTAATGGTGCATAATAGTTTTCTTTCTCGCGCAATCTATGGACACGTTTAAATTGCATATCATCAAAAAGACTAACTGGTGCAATATACCAATTTGAATCCTGAGGCTTAGGCATATTTTTCATGCCATTAAGAAAGCTTGAGTCTACACCAGGAAAGCCAGCTTGTTTGGTCTGATAACCATGTGTCGCAGGAAGACATGCATCTTTTATATAATCCGCAAGACTTTTAGGATACAGATTCTCAATTCTCTCGAGTAGTTCAATATCCAGAGCATTCCCTTTTGCCAATGTCTTGAATAGATAACTAGTCTTCTCAACCATAGCCACATCTGATGTCCATGCATCCTTGCTATCAATGCGAATACGGCCTACTCGATTCAGGGCAGGATCTTCCACAGGCGTAATAGCATGAAATTGGCTCTCTTTATTTGCACGTTTGTTACGTGCTACCAGCAAACAAAAATGCGCAGACATATTTGGCCATACAGATGTGTTTCGTAACTCCATGCCATTTAGGATGTATTTAATTTCTATACCTTGGAAAAGACTGACTCGAGCGGCATGACCAATTGGAGAAATTTTTGTTAGTATACGGCCATGAAGTGCGAACGCCAGAATCCCATCAGGTTTTGCTAATCTAGTTGACGCCCATACAAATGGAAGATCAGGGACACCATCAGGGTTAGGCACTGCTTCTAACCCACGTTCAGCCATATGCGCAGCAACTATCGAATTCAAAACTTCACGACGTTCTGAATTTTTAGTAGCAGTCCAAGGTGGATTTCCTATAACTAAATCAAATTTACCACCATACGTTTCAAGTGCTTCTGGAGAAAGGCTACCAAGATTTAATTCAGGGGAATACTTCAACCATTTTTCGGCAGCAATTAGAACCTTATCCTGCAATGGGGTAAAAACCAGATCCTTCAATTTTTCAGCTTCTGGATCAAGTTCTAATGCAGTTAAATATATAGCTAATGCAGTCAATTGCCTTGCTGCCGGATTAATATCAAAACCAACTAATTGATTGTTAAGAATATTACGGATAGTTTGAGTATTTGGTTGAATTCCAGTAGCAAGCCATTTCTCCTTAACTAAACGCCTAAAGGCAGCTAGAAGAAAAACTCCCCCGCCGGAAGCTGGATCAAGAATGCGTGCTTTATGCGCTGCAGTCCCCAGACATTTAAAAGCCTGATTGATCAGATTTTCAGCTATGTGGTGCGGAGTATAGTAGACGCTTTGACTCTTTGCTGCGCGTTTATCAAAGCGGTGAGCAAATACCTCATATACTTGACTTAATAATCCTACTGGCAAATATGAAAAATGCAGGTCACCCCAAGAAAACTGGGTTTGATATACCCCCTCACCTAAAGGCCGATCGCCATGCATAATAGCGGTCAAGTCTTTTAAAGATCCAGTACGAGAATCTAAACAATCAAAATACTCAATAGAGCCTTTATCTGGAAGCTCTAAAAGATCACCATTAAAGGTTTTGTCTAACCAATGACAAGATGCGGAAGCTGATATAGCTGTACTGAAACAATCTTGGATCTTCTCTACATGAGGCATTGGATTAACTTCAGGAATAATCCCCCTGTCAGCCAAGAACCTCATAAATAGCGCCCGACCAACGAGAGCCAAAGCTTCACTAGGATCTATACCTTTAGCATGAACAAGATGGTCAGTAACCGAATTGAGGAGTTCGAGCATGAGCTCATGCGCGCCAAAGTTAATTTCACTTCGAGGGTTTACTTGAACATCACCAGTTATTAATCGCGCAAGAATACTAGGCTCAAGCTGATTAGCCTCGATCAATGGCTGCTGGTCATCACGTACGTTAGATAAAGTATAGACCTGAACTATACCGGGTCTAACAACAGCCGCATACGGGGCATCAGCTCTGAGTCCCAAGTAACGTATGGAATTTTGCAGCTCTCTTTCAGATACATTACTCGTTTTTTGATCATCAATGATGTAAATGAAAGGTTGCTCATTATGCAAAACAACTGCATTTGGTACAAATTTATGTTGCTCACCAGCACGAACTAAGCCAATAAAGTCCAGATGCTCTGGAGAAAGCAAAGTAGGTCTAAGTTCCAGTACTTTTTCCGTAGGAACACTTAACGCAGTAGCAACGTTTAGCGCAGTGATTGGTGCTCCCATATGTGCCTACCGCTCCGAATCAAAATTAAACTTGACAATGTATATCTTTATCCTAACTCATTGGATCCTAGAACGACAGACTTATTTTACCAAAATGCTCTAATTCAGTAGAGCCTTCCTCATGATTAGAATAAGCCATAAAAACATCACTCTTCTGAGTACTTAAGAGTGTACATAAAAAACACTTTTCAATAAAATACCCATAATAATCATGCTGTTGTTAACAAATTCAAAGTTCAGATCCACACCTAAGGCCCGTTTTAACGGGCCTTTTCTTTTACGATAATGCCAATAACTGTTCGGCGGTGATAAGCCCCATCTTTTCCAGCTGAATAGCCACAGCTCTGATTGAACGTTCAAACTTCACGCTCAGTACTTCGATGGTTTCGTCAGCCCTAAAGCGTTCTTCAAGCAAGCCCTTCTCTAATTCCGTCCACGGAAAATAAGATTTTGCCGGGCGGCCTTCCGCGATGTTCTTCTGCTGGCGCTCCTCCGCCGTCAGTTTTCCCTTTTTCTGCTTTTCAGGCTCCTCGGCCATTTCGTCAGAAAGCGTGAACAACAATCGGATTGCATCAGGCTGATTCACTATCGAGCCAGCACTCATAAACTCGCCCGTCTCCGGATTGACCCCGTTCGCCAGCGCTTTTAACATTGCAGAAATGTTCATCGTCTCCCGCTCCTTCAACTTTTGATAAACGTAATAGTTTTTCTAATCTATAAATAGAATCACTTATTCGTTAAGCAGCAGCCAGTAAGCAATTATTAATTAGAAAAACTAATCCTTTTCACTTTGCCTTAGAAATTCTCAATCGTGATCTATCGCACAAATCGCTACTCTCCCGCCATCATCGACGGGGGCGAACATGCTGCTACACATTCTTTATCTGATTGGGATCACCGCGGAAGCGATGACGGGCGCATTGGCCGCCGGACGTCGTCGCATGGATACCTTTGGTGTCATCATCATCGCGACGGCCACTGCGCTTGGCGGCGGGTCCGTACGCGACATTCTGCTCGGTCACTACCCGCTCGGTTGGGTGAAGCATCCTGAGTATGTGATCATCGTTGCTACCGCCGCCGTGTTAACCACTATTGTGGCCCCGGTGATGCCACATCTGCGCCGCCTGTTTCTGCTTCTTGATGCGTTGGGTCTCGTGGTGTTCTCTATCATTGGCGCTCAAATCGCTCTCGATATGGGTGAAGGCCCGGTGATCGCTTCGATTGCCGCCGTCGTGACCGGCGTATTTGGCGGCGTTCTGCGAGATATGTTCTGTAAGCGCATTCCTTTGGTCTTCCAGAAAGAGCTGTATGCGGGTGTCTCCTTCGCGTCTGCCGTGCTTTATATTGCCCTTCAGCACTATGTCAGCAGCCACGATGTGGTGGTGATCGCCACACTGCTGTTCGGCTTTACCCTGCGGCTGTTGGCACTTCGCCTGAAACTCGGCCTGCCTGTTTTTCACTACAAGCACAGCGCTCACTGAGGCTTAAACCCCGCAATCCCTTGCTCACCTAACCAAAGCGCGAGCGATTTCACTTGCGGTTCTGCCAGCCAGCGCACCATCTGGCTGGCTTTCTGAGTGCCAATCCATGAGATTTTTTTCCATTCAG
The DNA here is from genome assembly GCF_047713085.1 of Pantoea sp. sgz302252. NCBI lineage: Bacteria > Pseudomonadati > Pseudomonadota > Gammaproteobacteria > Enterobacterales > Erwiniaceae > Pantoea > Pantoea sp. sgz302252. The sequence goes on along the minus strand of NZ_JBLFJW010000020.1, from coordinate 52,654 downwards.
CTTCCTGTAATTCCACCAGTTGCTGCCAGCTTCGGCCCTTAATATTCAGCAAGGCCTTTTGGTTAAGCGGGATCCCCATCGCCAGAAGCCACTTTGAAAACGGCTGCTGCCGGGTCAGGTTGAACTGATGCCAAAGCTGCCGGGCACGATGAGGGGAAATGCCAGGCGTCTGCTCTAACTGCGCTTCACTCAACGCCAGCCACGAAAAAATATGCTCAAAATGGTGTGTTTCGCTGAGTTGCCGCCATAACACGCCACCTACACTATCCACGGCTAGCTGCTTCCCGGCCCAAATCATCCGCGACAGAAACTGAGGCTGGCACTCCTCTGACACCCAGTAACAGGTCGACAAGGTCAGTGATGAGAGAGGCGGGCTCGGCTTGTGCCGCTCAGTTGCTCGCCAGGCAACGCCATCGATTCTGGGTATCCCCTGACCTGCAAGGCTGATGTTCAGGCGATCGCCTGCCACAATATCCAGTTCATTCCAACGTCTGAGCGAACCCACGTTGACTCGCTGAACCTGCTTATCATCCAGTTGAACGGCTTCAAGCAAAGCAACCACCGAGACTTTTCCCGTTCGCCCGACGTTGAATTCGATAGCTTTCACCTCTGCAATTTGCGTCACAGGCGCATATTTCCAGGCCGCAACCCAACACCCTTCGCCAGGAAGCCACAACCGGCCAGGCGGTTCTTTTGCCGAACGCACCACGACACCATCAGTGACAAAAGGCAAAGGTGTAGAAAACCAGGCCTGGCGCTGAGCCTCTACCTCTGAAACCCGCTTCACCGGCCGTGAATACTCCAGGATGTAGGGAAACCCAGCTTCATTGAGCAACATCAGGCGCTCTGACATCTGAGCGGGCCCATCTGGCCAGGCCCAGACAAAAACGGAGAGATCGTTAAGCAGGGCACTGTTAGTCTTGCTCAACAAAGCCCCGGCCACTTTGGCTCTGGCGTTCAATCCCCCCATCGCTTGCTGAATATGGCCTTCGCGGCGCAGAAACAGCTCTCCCTGCAAAACGCTATTTGCCAGTTCACCGCGCAGAATTTTGGGCACTAATGGCATTTGTTTTACTTTTGCCGTCCAGTCTTCTCCTGCCAGCCCGTTACCGCGGCTGACGGCCTGAAGCAACTTTCCATTGCGATAAACAAGCGTGACCGCCACACCGTCAACTTTCGGCTGAACCCAGAGATCGGTTTTGTCGGCCATCCATTGCGCCATCGATACCGGGTCTTTCAGCTTACGCACGCCAGTGTGCGCCACCGAATGAGCCGCACTCCCCTTCAGACGCGGTAATGCAGGTTCTTCTGACACTGTGCCAAAGCAGCCTTGCCACTGCCTTAACTGAGCACTGAGCTGATCATACTGGTCATCACTCACGTCGCTTCTCCCTAATTGCCAGTAGGCGGCATCCCATTGTGATAATTGATGTTCCAGCCGCGCTATTTCTTGCGTCGCCTGGGCTTCTGACCATTTGGGGCAAGCTGACTGGGCTTCATATCCTGTCAGCGCTACCGCCAGCACAATCATTCTTCGCGTTATCCCTTTCATTTCGTTTCTCCTGCCTGATTGCGGCAGGTTGTAACGCGATAAAAAAAGCGTTTCGAGCGCGACTTTTGTGGAATGCGTGGCAGCTTCAGAGAAATCAGCGTTGTTGCAGGAATAAACAAAGAAATCAGGAAAACAGTACGCAAAAGGGAAGAAACTGAGGCAAAAAGTGTGACGGGGGCTACGTCACTCAGCGGCGACGTGTATAATAGGCTCGTATGTAGACTTTCTTTCGACTCACATACACAAGACTCTCATGGCTCAAGGCACGCTTTATATTGTTTCTGCCCCTAGTGGCGCGGGTAAATCCAGCCTGATTCAGGCATTACTGAAAACCCAACCGTTGTATGACACCCAGGTTTCTGTTTCGCACACCACGCGCGCGCCGCGTCCTGGTGAAGTGCACGGTGAACACTATTTCTTTGTGAATCACGACGAATTCAAAGAAATGATCGACAGAGATGCGTTTCTTGAGCACGCAGAAGTGTTTGGCAATTATTACGGCACCTCGCGTGAAACCATCGAGCAAGTGCTGAAAAGCGGCGTTGATGTGTTTCTCGATATCGACTGGCAAGGCGCGCAGCAAATTCGCAAAGCGATGCCAGAATCACGCAGTATCTTTATTCTGCCGCCGTCGAAAGACGAATTAGACCGCCGTCTGCGGGGTCGTGGTCAGGATAGCGAAGAAGTCATTGCCAAACGCATGGCGCAGGCGGTTGCAGAAATGAGCCACTACGCTGAGTATAATTACCTGATTGTGAACGATGATTTTGATACCGCCCTCGGCGATTTGAAAACCATCATTCGTGCTGAACGTCTGCGCATGAGCCGCCAAAAGCAGCGTCATGACGCTTTAATCAGCAAACTATTGGCAGACTGAACCCACATTCAGTATCATGCCCAGTCATTTCTTCACCTGTGGAGCTTCAACTATATGGCACGCGTAACTGTTCAGGACGCTGTAGAGAAAATTGGTAACCGTTTTGACTTAGTACTGGTCGCCGCGCGTCGCGCTCGTCAGATGCAGGTGGGCGGTAAAGATCCGCTGGTTGCGGAAGAAAACGATAAAACCACCGTTATTGCGCTGCGCGAAATCGAAGAAGGTCTGATCAACAACCAGATCCTCGACGTGCGTGAGCGCCAGGAGCAGCAAGAGCAGGAAGCCGCAGAACTGCAGGCCGTCACCGCCATTGCTGAAGGTCGTCGTTAATTAACCCTGCGGGTCGCCCTTGTATCTGTTTGAGAGCCTGAATCAACTGATTCAAACTTACCTGCCTGAAGACCAAATCAAACGTCTTCAGCAGGCTTATCTCGTTGCACGTGATGCTCACGAGGGACAAACACGCTCAAGCGGTGAACCCTACATCACGCACCCGGTAGCCGTTGCCTGCATTCTGGCCGAGATGAAACTCGACTATGAAACGCTGATGGCCGCCCTGCTGCATGATGTGATTGAAGATACCCCCGCCACCTACCAGGACATGGAGCAGCTTTTTGGTAAAAGCGTTGCTGAACTGGTAGAAGGGGTGTCGAAACTTGATAAGCTCAAGTTCCGCGACAAGAAAGAGGCGCAAGCCGAAAACTTCCGCAAGATGATTATGGCGATGGTGCAAGATATCCGCGTCATCCTCATCAAACTCGCCGACCGTACCCACAATATGCGCACGCTGGGCTCTCTTCGCCCGGACAAACGTCGCCGCATCGCCCGTGAAACGCTGGAAATTTACAGCCCGCTGGCCCACCGTTTAGGTATTCATCACATTAAAACTGAGCTCGAAGAGCTGGGTTTTGAAGCGCTGTACCCGAACCGCTATCGGGTCATCAAAGAAGTGGTGAAAGCCGCGCGTGGCAACCGTAAAGAGATGATTCAAAAAATCCTCTCGGAAATCGACGGGCGTTTGCAGGAAGCGGGCATTCCCTGTCGCGTCAGCGGTCGTGAAAAGCATCTCTACTCCATCTACTGCAAAATGGTGCTCAAAGAGCAGCGTTTTCACTCGATCATGGATATCTACGCTTTCCGCGTGATCGTTCATGACGTTGATACCTGTTATCGCGTGTTGGGGCAGATGCACAGCCTGTATAAGCCACGTCCTGGCCGTGTGAAAGACTACATTGCCATTCCAAAAGCGAACGGCTATCAATCTTTGCACACGTCCATGATCGGGCCTCATGGCGTGCCGGTCGAAGTGCAAATTCGCACCGAAGACATGGACGTGATGGCAGAGATGGGTGTTGCCGCACACTGGGCTTATAAAGAGAACGGCGAGAGCAGTACCACCGCGCAAATCCGCGCCCAGCGCTGGATGCAAAGCCTGCTGGAACTGCAGCAGAGCGCGGGTAGCTCATTTGAATTCATTGAGAGCGTAAAATCTGATCTCTTCCCGGATGAGATTTATGTTTTCACCCCGGAAGGCCGCATTGTCGAACTTCCCGCTGGCGCGACACCGGTCGATTTCGCCTATGCAGTGCACACCGATATCGGTCACGCCTGCGTGGGCGCACGTGTCGACAGGCAGCCTTATCCATTGTCTCAGCCGCTCAGCAGCGGTCAGACCGTGGAAATCATCACCGCACCGGGCGCTCGCCCGAATGCCGCGTGGCTGAACTTTGTCGTCAGCTCCAAAGCGCGCGCCAGAATTCGCCAGTTGCTGAAAAACCTTAAGCGTGATGATTCCGTGAGCCTCGGCCGTCGTCTGCTCAACCATGCGTTGGGTGGCAGCCGTAAACTGGCTGAAATTCCTCAGGAAAACATCCATCGCGAGCTGGTGCGTATGAAGCTTGCGACGCTGGACGATTTGCTGGCTGAAATCGGCCTTGGCAACGCCATGAGCGTCGTGGTGGCGAAAAACCTTCAGCAGGGCGAAGCCAGCGCAGCGCAGCCAACGCCTGCCGGTCACGGTCATCTGCCGATTAAAGGCGCGGACGGTGTGCTGATCACCTTTGCTAAGTGCTGCCGCCCTATTCCAGGCGATCCCATTATCGCCCACGTTAGCCCAGGCAAAGGGTTGGTTATCCACCACGAGTCCTGTCGAAACATTCGCGGTTACCAGAAAGAGCCGGAAAAATTCATGGCGGTCGAATGGGATAAAGAGACCGAACAGGAATTTATCACCGAAATTAAGGTGGATATGTTCAACCATCAGGGTGCGTTGGCGAATCTTACCGCCGCGATTAACACCGCCTCGTCGAACATTCAGAGCCTGAATACCGAAGAGAAAGATGGTCGCGTCTACAGCGCCTTTATTCGTCTGACGGCACGCGATCGCGTCCATCTGGCTAACATCATGCGTAAAATTCGCGTCATGCCGGATGTGATTAAAGTCACCCGTAACCGAAACTAGTGTTATGAATCCACAGCGTTATGCGCGTATCTGTGAGATGCTCGCCAGGCGTCAGCCTGATCTGACGGTCTGCATGGAGCAGGTCCATAAACCCCATAACGTCTCGGCGATTGTTCGCACTGCCGATGCCGTCGGCGTCCATGAAGTGCACGCCGTCTGGCCGGGCAGCCGCATGCGTACCATGGTGTCTGCCGCTGCAGGCAGCAATAGCTGGGTGCAGGTGAAAACCCATCCGACCATTGGTGAAGCCGTTAGCACGTTGAAAGGTCGCGGGATGCAAATTCTTGCCACGCATCTGTCTGATAAAGCCGTCGATTTCCGCGAAATAGATTACACCCGCCCGACCTGTATTCTGATGGGTCAGGAAAAAACCGGCATTAGCCAGGAAGCGCTGGACCTTGCGGATCAGGACATTATTATCCCGATGACGGGCATGGTGCAGTCTCTCAACGTTTCCGTGGCATCCGCCCTGATCCTCTATGAAGCGCAGCGCCAGCGACAAAACGCAGGCATGTACAAACGTGCCAACAGCATGCTGCCTGATGAGGAACAACAGCGCCTGCTGTTCGAAGGCGGCTACCCGGTGCTGGCACACGTGGCGAAGCGCAAGAAGCTGCCTTATCCGCATGTGAATACCCAGGGCGAAATCGAGGCAGACGAAGCCTGGTGGTCCACCATGCAGGCGGCGAAATAGCCATGAAAGGCCGCCTGCTGGATGCCGTGCCGCTCAGCGCACTCACTGGCGTTGGCGCTGCGCAGACAAGCAAACTGGCGAAAATCGGCCTGTTAAACGTACAGGATTTGCTGCTTCACCTGCCGCTACGCTACGAAGATCGCACCCATCTTTACCCTATCAACGACCTGCTGCCGGGCATTTACGCCACGGTAGAAGGTGAGGTGCTCAACAGCAACATCACCTTCGGCGGCCGCAGAATGATGACCTGCCAGATAAGCGATGGCACCGGCATCCTCACCATGCGCTTCTTTAACTTCAACGCGGCGATGAAAAATAGTCTCGCCACAGGCCGCCGCGTGCTGGCTTACGGCGAAGCGAAGCGTGGAAAATACGGCGCTGAGATGATCCACCCTGAATACCGCATTCAGGGCGATTTAAGCGAGCCGGAATTACAGGAAACGCTGACGCCGGTTTATCCCACAACGGAAGGCGTACGCCAGGCGACGTTGAGGAAACTGACCGATCAGGCGCTGGATTTACTCGATACCTGCGCCATTGCCGAACTGCTGCCGCCGGAACTTGCGCAAGGGTTGATGAGCCTTCCTGAAGCGTTGCGCACCCTTCATCGCCCACCGCCGTCATTGCAGTTAACCGATCTGGAAAGCGGCCAACATCCCGCCCAGCGCCGTCTGATTATGGAAGAGCTGTTGGCGCATAACCTCAGCATGCTTGCTCTGCGTGCTGGCGCGCAGCGTTATCATGCCGAGCCGCTCAGCGCCAAAGACGACCTCAAAAACGGCCTGCTGGCAGCGTTGCCGTTCAAACCCACTGGCGCACAGGCGCGAGTGGTGGCCGAAATTGAAAAAGACATGGCGCAGGATATCCCGATGATGCGCCTGGTGCAGGGCGATGTCGGTTCAGGTAAAACACTGGTTGCAGCCCTTGCCGCACTGCGGGCTATTGCTCACGGCAAGCAAGTTGGACTGATGGCACCGACAGAATTGCTGGCAGAACAGCATGCCAACAACTTCCGTAACTGGTTTGCGCCGCTCGGCATTGAAGTAGGCTGGCTTGCTGGCAAACAGAAAGGGAAAGCGCGTCTGGCGCAGCAGGAAGCCATTGCCAGCGGTCAGGTGCAGATGGTTGTCGGCACGCATGCCATTTTCCAGGAACAGGTGCAATTTAACGGCCTGGCATTGGTTATCATCGACGAACAGCACCGCTTTGGCGTGCACCAGCGTCTGGCGCTGTGGGAAAAAGGCCAGCAGCAGGGCTTCCATCCTCACCAGTTGATCATGACCGCAACGCCCATCCCACGCACCCTGGCGATGACAGCCTATGCCGACCTGGATACTTCGGTCATCGACGAACTCCCACCAGGACGCACACCTGTGACAACCGTTGCCATTGCTGATACACGTCGCAACGAGATTATTGACCGGGTACGTAACGCCTGCACACACGAAGGCCGCCAGGCTTACTGGGTTTGCACCCTGATTGAAGAGTCCGATTTACTGGAAGCACAGGCGGCGGAAGCCACTTGGGAAGAGCTGAAAATCGCTCTGCCAGAACTGAATATCGGCCTTGTTCATGGGCGCATGAAACCCGCGGAAAAACAGGCAGTGATGCAGGCCTTCAAACAAGGCGAGCTGCACCTGCTGATTGCCACTACGGTGATTGAAGTCGGCGTGGATGTGCCCAACGCCAGCCTGATGATTATCGAGAACCCGGAACGCCTGGGGCTTGCACAGCTGCACCAGCTTCGTGGGCGCGTCGGGCGTGGCGCGGTCGCTTCTCACTGTGTACTACTCTATAAAGCGCCGCTGTCGAAAACAGCGCAAAAACGTCTGCAGGTCTTACGCGACAGCAACGACGGTTTTGTGATTGCGCAAAAAGACCTGGAAATCCGTGGTCCGGGTGAATTGTTGGGCACGCGCCAGACCGGGAACGCTGAATTCAAAGTCGCTGACTTGCTGCGCGATCAGGCCATTATTCCCGATGTTCAGCGCATCGCACGCCACATTCACGAAAAATATCCGCAGCAGGCTTTGGCGTTAATTGAGCGCTGGATGCCGGAAACCGAACGTTATTCCAACGCGTAGCCCTTCGCGGCTGCGTGCCATTTTAGCTTTCACAATGAGTACGTTATGAGACGAGAACTTGCCATCGAATTTTCGCGTGTGACTGAGGCTGCCGCCCTGGCGGGCTATAAATGGCTGGGCCGTGGTGACAAAAACACCGCAGATGGCGCAGCGGTTAACGCGATGCGCATCATGCTCAATAAGGTCAACATCGACGGCACCATCGTGATTGGCGAAGGTGAGATTGATGAAGCGCCTATGTTGTTTATCGGCGAGCAGGTTGGTACGGGCAACGGCGATGCCGTGGATATCGCCGTAGACCCTATTGAAGGCACCCGCATGACAGCAATGGGTCAGGCCAACGCGCTGGCGGTGCTGGCGGTGGGCGATAAAGGCTGCTTCCTGAACGCGCCAGATATGTACATGGAAAAGCTGATTGTCGGCCCTGGCGCGAAAGGCGTTATCGACCTCAACCTGCCGCTGGAAACGAACCTGCGCAATGTTGCGATTGCTCTCGATAAGCCCCTCGAAGAACTGACTGTCACCATTCTGGCGAAACCCCGTCACGATCAAGTGATTGCCGAGATGCAGAAGCTTGGCGTGCGTGTCTTCGCAATCCCGGATGGTGACGTTGCGGCCTCCATTCTGACCTGCATGCCAGACAGCGAAGTGGATGTGCTTTATGGTATCGGCGGTGCGCCAGAAGGCGTGGTGTCTGCGGCAGTGATTCGCGCGCTGGATGGTGATATGCACGGTCGCCTGCTGGCTCGTCATGACGTCAAAGGCGATTCTGAAGAAAACCGTCGTATTGGCGAGACTGAGCTGGAACGTTGCGCGGCAATGGGCATTGAAGCCGGGAAAGTGCTGCGTCTGGATGAAATGGCCAGGAGCGATAACGTGATTTTCTCTGCCACGGGCATCACCAAAGGTGACCTGCTGGACGGGATCACCCGCAAAGGCAATATCGCCACCACGGAAACACTGCTTATCCGTGGCAAATCGCGCACCATCCGCCGTATTCAGTCCATTCACTATCTGGACCGCAAAGACCCGGAAATCCAGCTGCACATCCTGTAAATCATTTGTCCGCAAGAGCTTTCCAGCCTGTTAAGGGCTGGAAATCTTCTTCTCACCTGGCGAAGATAGCACTATCAACGCAACGAGGAGAAAATCATGGCGGATTGGGTTACCGGAAAAGTCACCAAAGTCGAGAACTGGACAGATGCCCTGTTCAGCCTCACCGTTCATGCCCCCGTTCACCCTTTTACGGCCGGACAATTCACCAAGCTTGGGCTGGAAATTGACGGCGAGCGCGTTCAGCGCGCTTACTCCTACGTCAACGCACCCAATAACCCCGATCTTGAGTTCTATCTGGTCACTGTGCCGGAAGGCAAGCTTAGCCCTCGGCTGGCAGCCTTGAAGCCCGGGGATGAAGTGCAGTTGGTGAGTGAAGCGGCAGGGTTCTTCGTGCTGGATGAAGTGCCAGACTGCGACACATTGTGGATGCTGGCGACCGGTACAGCGCTCGGGCCGTACCTGTCGATTTTGCAGGAAGGCAAAGATCTTGAGCGTTTCAATAATCTGGTGCTGGTACACGCGGTGCGTTTCGCCGCAGATTTAAGCTATTTGCCGCTGATGCTGGAGCTACAGCAACGTTACGAAGGGAAACTGCGGATTCAAACCGTGGTGAGCCGTGAGAACGTTTCTGGCTCATTAACAGGACGCATTCCGGCGCTGATTGAAAACGGCTCGTTAGAAGAGGCGGTTGGCCTGACGATGATGGCCGACAACAGCCACGTGATGCTTTGCGGCAACCCGCAAATGGTGCGTGATACGCAGCAATTGCTGAAAGAGTCCCGGCAGATGACCAAACACCTGCGCCGTCGGCCGGGCCATATGACCGCTGAACACTACTGGTGATCAGCGGTATTTCACATCCTGAGTTTCTTTGCCGTATTTATTTTCGCCCTGGGTGCCCACAAACGCACCCAGATCGATAAGCATCATCACAATTATGAGCGTGGGGATAAACCGCCCAACGCCCCATTGCCAGACGCCAGGCAGCACGGCCCAGTTACCGGCCAGCAGCATCCAGGCCAGCACCATCAACAGTGCCCAGATGCCTGATTTTCCTCGGTCATGCAGGCGTTTTACCGTCACGGCGGCTGTCGGCCACAACAGGCACACCAGCGCGAAGGCGGCGGTTTGCAGATTCAGCCAGCCGCCACCGGCCAGCGTGAAGAGGACAATCATCGCCAGCACCCAGATGCCCATCCAAATCCAGAAGTCACGGCGCCCGATGCGCCCTTTAATCGAAAATAGCCACTGCTGTAGGGTCATGGAAGATTCCTGATTTTCATAATGCCGCGTAGTTTACCCTGAAGTGGTCTCTTTTTGACAAGCGGGGCCGTTTACCGTTTTAATCGTCAGCATGAAAATGCTCAGGTGGTATCAATGACGAAATGGCTGACTCTGTGTTTTATCGGGCTTGCAACGCTGGTTGCCGGGCCGTACGCGCTATCTGCTGAACCCGCCGACACCACCACTGCGCCTTACTTACTGCCCGGTTCACCGACGTTTGACCTCTCCATTAGCCCATTCCGGGAGAAGTTTAATGCCGACAATCCAACCCTGCCGTTAAACGAGTTTCGTTCCATCACCACCAGCCGCGATCAGCTTGCGTTGACTCGCGCGGCCAGCAAAATTAACGAAAATTTGTATGCCTCGACCGCGCTTGAGCGCGGCACGCTGAAGATAAAGTCGATGCAGATAACCTGGCTGCCGATTCAGGGCCCGGAACAGAAAGCCGCCAAAGCGAAGGCCTACGAGTACATGAGCGCCATGATTCGCGTGTTCACCCCATCAATCACCAAAGCGCAAAGCCTGCAGAAACTGCAAAAATTGTTCGCAGCCGGAAAAAGTAAACGCTATTACAGTACCAGTGAAGGTGCCATCCGCTATGTTGTCGCGGACAACGGCGAAAAAGGGCTAACCTTCGCCATTGAACCGATTAAGCTGGCGCTATCTGAGTCACTGCAAGGCAACAATAAATGACAAAAAGCAAAGCCTTTCCCGCGCCGGATCTCTATACTGTTTCACAGACCATGCTGCCCTGACGGGCGGCCATCTTCCTTAATTCGCTTAAGTAGCGTGGAGAATTCAAATGCGACATCCTTTAGTGATGGGTAACTGGAAACTGAACGGCAGCCGCCACATGGTAAACGAGCTGGTAACTAACCTGCGTAAAGAGCTGAGCGGCGTGACCGGTTGTGACGTAGCCATCGCTCCACCAGAAATGTACCTCGATCTGGCAAAACAGGCCGCTGGCGGCAGCCACATCAATCTGGGCGCGCAGAACGTTGACCTGAACCTGTCTGGCGCATTCACCGGTGAAACCTCTGCGGAAATGCTGAAAGATATCGGTGCTCAGTACATCATTATCGGTCACTCAGAGCGTCGTACTTATCACAAAGAATCTGACGAGCTGATCGCCAGGAAATTCGCTGTGCTGAAAGCGCAGGGTCTGACGCCGGTTCTGTGCATCGGTGAAACTGAAGCAGAAAACGAAGCGGGCAAAACTGAAGAAGTTTGTGCACGTCAGATTGACGCCGTGCTGAAAACTCAGGGCGCAGCCGCTTTCGAAGGCGTAGTTATCGCTTACGAACCAGTATGGGCAATCGGTACTGGCAAATCTGCCACTCCAGCTCAGGCTCAGGCCGTTCACAAATTCATCCGTGACCACATTGCTAAAGCAGACGCGAAAGTGGCTGAGCAAGTGATCATCCAGTACGGCGGTTCTGTTAACGCGGCAAACGCAGCAGAGCTGTTCACTCAGCCGGACATCGACGGTGCGCTGGTTGGCGGTGCTTCCCTGAAAGCAGACGCTTTCGCGGTGATCGTTAAAGCAGCAGAAGCAGCAAAACAGGCTTAATCGCTGTTTGCGAACCCGAAGGCCCGGTCATCGCGACCGGGCTTTTTTTTTCAGCAAGTCTACGACGACAGGAGAAACAGGTAAACGCCAGAACGGGTAGGCTTATTTCAGGATTTCACAGCCGTGATCCTGAATTTCCTCGGCGGAAGCCAGATTGAACGTCAGCAGATTGCGCTCGGTAGCGAGCAACACAAACGTCCCATCATTCTGCTGCACCATCGCCAGCGCGAAGCGTCCCATATGTTCACGCGCTTCAGGCACCTCTTCTGCCAGCATCAGGAAGGGGCTTTTTTGCGCCAGCTCTGTTTCCGTGACCCGACGGGCAAGATACTTATGCCCGCGCAGGCCATCAGGCAAAGGTAACCAGCGGCTGCTGATGGTGTCAGAACTGGCGTTTAGCTGTTCACGCACATCAGAACGTAAGCAGGAAATATGAATATGGAAATGATTCTGCGTGCGCCCGGTGCGCGAATTGATCGTCAACGACACCGCTGAATCTGGCACTGGCGTGCCGTGGCGAGCACTCATCACCTGGCGGTTTTGCCAGGCCTGCCAGAAGAAATTTGGCGTATGCGGGTTCAACAGCAGCGGGCTTTCCGTGCCGTTAATGCGATATGTCGGCATCAGCAGATACTGCAGCGGCCCGTTGCGGTCTTTGAACAGCACGTAGCCGCCCTTCAGGTTGACCGAAGCACAAGGTGCAGGAGACTGATGTTGCTGCTGATTCGGCACGCACTGGTCGATAACAAAATGGCGCAGTGCATCCGGATTCCCTTTCGGGTACAGCCACACGCCAGCGCCCACCAGCAGTAAGATGACAATCAACAAACCGACAAGACGGCGCTTTTGCTTAGACATGTGATTTTCCTGAGTGATGAAGTAACCTCAGATATAACATACCTTTATGAATTTTTGTCGCACCGACATTACCAGTAGCCCAGCCAGTGCCACCACACCGAGCCTGTCATACCCCAGATAATCAGGTTCACCACGCTCATCACCAGCCCGGTTTTCCACCATTCACCCAGCGTGGCGTAGCCCGAGCCAAAGATGATCGGTGCCGTGCCGGTGCCGTAATGCGTGAGCGACATCATCAGCGATGAAGAAAAACCGAGCATCAGCCCCAGCAGTGCAGGAGGCGCGCCCAGCGCCAGCCCGGCGGCAAAAAAGGCGGCGAACATGGCGGTGATATGCGCTGTCGTGCTGGCAAAAAAGTAGTGCGAATAGACATAAAGCAGAACTAAAAACAGTGTCGCCACGCTCCAGTGCAGACCCAGACTATCGATGGTTGTGCCGATACTGGTCGCCAGCCAGCTCACCAGGCCGAGCTTGCTGAGAAATTCCGCCATCATCACCAGCGCAGCAAACCAGACGATGGTGTCCCAGGCGCCCCGGCATTTGAGGATATCGTCCCAGTGCAGCACGCCAGTTAGCAGCAGAATCGACAGCCCAATCAGCGCGGCGCTGGTCGGGTTGACCGTCCAACTGCTGCCCATCACAAACGCGGGAACACCTGCCCACAGACACAATAGCAGCGCAAACACGCCGAGGGTGATTTTCTCTGCCAGAGACAACGGCCCGAGCTCATTGAGCTTCACGCGGGCAAACTGCGGCGCATCAGGTGTTTTCGTGATGGCTGGCGGATAAAGCCACCAGATGACCATCGGCATCACCAGCAGCGACACTGCCGCAGGCAGTAAGGCGGCAATGGCCCACATGCCCCACGTCATCTCCAGCACGCCATCAGTGCCTTTCATCATCAGATTAACAATCAGCGGGTTAGGTGCTGTAGCGGTGATAAACATCGCCGAACTTATCGGGTTGATGTTGTAGTTGACCAGCGCCAGATAGCGGCCTGTCGAGCCGTTTTCGCTGTTACCGGGCTGGGAGCCGAGACTGTCAGCAATGGCGCGCATCACGGGATGAATGATGCCGCCGCCACGCGCGGTGTTGCTTGGTGTGACAGGCGCAATCAGCGTTTCAGCCAGCGTCAGCGCCCAGGCAATGCCCAGCGTTCGTTTGCCAAATAAGGCAATGAAGCCGTAGCCAATACGCACGCCAAGGCCGGTTTTCAGCAAACTTTGCGACAGCATTATCGACAAGCCAATCAGCCAGATGAGCGAATTCGAAAACCCGCTTAATGCATCATTCAGCGCGGCAGCAGGCTTGCCAGGGTTGGTGACCCCTGTCATCGCCACCAGCATGATGGCGATAATCGCAATCGCCCCGATCGGCATCGCTTTGCCGATAATGGCCGCAATGGTACCGATAAAAAGCGCCAGCAAATGCCAGGCTTGCGGCGTGACGCCATGGGGTACAGGGATGATAAACCAGATGACAAAAGTGATAGCGACCGCGATGAGCGCGGGCCACGGGCGAACCGGCGTTAATCTGTCCATGCCTCATTCCTTGATTGTCCTCCACGCTTCTGCGTGTCAGACCATTAACCGCTGTTCATGGCTAAAAAACAATCAGGGAAATCAATAATTCGTAAGACAGGCCGGGTAAGCAACAGCGCCACCCGGCAATCTGGTGAGAGTTAGCGCTGGCTAATCTGATCGAAGGTGCCGCCGTTAGAGAAGTGCTCTTTCTGCGCTTTCGCCCAGCCGCCGAACGCCTGATCGATGGTGAACAACTTCAGTTTCGGGAATTCGCTTTCATACTTTTTCGCCACGTCAGCATCGCGAGGACGGTAGTAGTTTTTCGCGACAATGTCCTGCCCTTCTGGCGAGTAGAGGTATTTCAGATAAGCATCGGCGACTTCGCGGGTGCCTTTCTTATCCACCACTTTGTCGACAACCGACACCGTTGGCTCAGCCAGAATCGACTCACTTGGCGTCACGATTTCAAACTTGTCTTTGCCCAGTTCTTTGGTCGCCAGCAGGGCTTCGTTTTCCCAGGCGATCAGCACATCACCAATGCCACGCTCAACGAAGGTGTTGGTTGAGCCGCGAGCGCCGGAGTCCAGCACTTCCACGTTCTTATACAGCGCCTTCACGAAATCCTGAGCTTTGGCCTGATCGTTGTTGTTGTGATGCAGCGCGTAGCCCCAGGCCGCCAGATAGTTCCAGCGTGCGCCCCCAGAGCTTTTCGGGTTCGGGGTAATCACGGAAACGCCCGGTTTAACCAGATCGTTCCAGTCATGAATCTGTTTCGGGTTGCCTTTGCGCACCAGGAACACGATGGTCGAGGTGTAAGGTGCAGAGTTGTCCGGCAGACGTTTGAGCCAGTTTTTGTCGATGCGCCCACGTTCAGCAATCGCATCCACATCGTAAGCCAGCGCCAGCGTGACCACATCGGCCTCGATACCGTTGATAACAGAAGTGGCCTGCTTACCAGAACCGCCGTGCGACTGACGGATAACGACGTCATCACCGGTCTTCTGTTTCCAGTAAGTGCTGAAAGCTTTGTTGTAGTTGTCGTACAGTTCACGCGTCGGATCGTACGACACGTTCAATAACTGAATGTCTTTTGCCAGAACGCCGGCAGATGCCAGCAGAAGCGTTAACCCCAGGCCTAACTTGTTCATCGACCGCTCTCTTATGTGATGTTGTGATGAGCGTAGCCTGCCAGAAACGAACCAGATGATTAAAGAATAAAAAAAGATTGGCTATAACGTGAGGATATAAAGCGGAGTAAGCAAAACACCCTTCCGAAGAAGGGTGTTGGGGGACGTTACACTTCTTCCATGCGGCCCAGCAGCGCCTGCAGACGTTCCTGCCAGCCGTGTTGCTGTTCTTTCAGCTGGCTGTTTTCGCGCTCAAGGTCTTCACGACCGTGCTGTGCGTTCTGCACTTCCTGAGCCAGGGAATTGTTCTTCTCTTTCAGCTCTTCGATTTCCATCTGCAGCAGAGTGATGGTATCAATCGCCTGCTGTACTTTAGATTCCAGTTTCTCAAACACTTCTAATGACATCGTCATACCTCTCCTGAATTTGCAAGGCGTTGAACTCGTCCCGGAACCCCGGCGACGCCTTAACGAAAATAAGCGCACTGCTCTGCTTGCGATTGTATGGAGCGCCGCCCTCCCTGTCCAGCGCCGGGGCACGTAGATCGTGGTTTGCAACACTTTTCGGTCTACACCTGGAGCGTTCGGGTAAATCCCCCTTAATTGTTAATCCATTCGTTAAATGAATGGTTCGAAGATCACCCTTTTCATGGTCAGTATGCGCGCTTCATCGCGCGAAAACGCTCATTTTATTGACGAGGCACACAGATTTTGATTTCGATATTTCTCGTTTTTGCTCGTTAACGATAAATTAACACTATGCCTACATGGCAGCATGGTCGTCTTCGACCTCCATGTTCACAATAATCATTCATCTGTCTTCAGGATCCGATCATGAGTCAAACATCAACCTTAAAAGGCCAGTGCATTGCCGAGTTTCTGGGTACCGGGTTGTTGATCTTCTTCGGTGTTGGATGCGTAGCGGCGCTAAAAGTTGCAGGCGCGAGCTTTGGTCAGTGGGAAATCAGTATTATCTGGGGTCTGGGCGTGGCGATGGCCATTTACCTGACTGCAGGGGTTTCCGGCGCACATCTGAACCCGGCAGTAACGATTGCACTCTGGCTGTTTGCCTGTTTCGATGGGCGCAAAGTTGTTCCCTACATCCTTTCTCAATTTGCCGGCGCATTTTGCGCAGCGGCGTTGGTTTACGGGCTTTACTACAATCTTTTCATCGACTTTGAACACACGCACAATATGGTGCGCGGCAGCGTCGAAAGTCTTGATCTGGCAGGTATCTTCTCTACTTATCCGAACCCACATATCAATTTTGTGCAGGCCTTCGCGGTAGAAATGGTCATTACCGCTATCCTGATGGGCGTTATCCTTGCGCTCACGGATGACGGCAACGGCGTGCCTCGTGGCCCAATGGCGCCCCTGCTGATTGGCTTGCTGATTGCGGTGATTGGCGCATCAATGGGGCCGCTGACCGGCTTTGCGATGAACCCGGCGCGTGACCTGGGCCCGAAAACGTTCGCCTGGCTTGCGGGTTGGGGCAACGTTGCCTTCACCGGCGGCAAAGATATCCCTTATTTCCTGGTGCCGCTGCTCGCGCCGATTGTTGGCGCGTCGCTCGGAGCCTTCGGCTATCGCAGGCTGATTGGCCGCAATTTACCGTGCGATGTCTGCGTGGTGGAAGAGAAAGACACCACCAGCAGCACCTCACAACAAAAAGCTTCGCTGTAATCTGACTACGGGACTTAAGCATATGACCGACAAAAAATATATCGTTGCGCTGGACCAGGGGACAACCAGCTCCCGCGCCGTCGTCATGGATCACGACGCCAATATCGTCAGCGTTTCACAGCGCGAATTCGAACAAATTTATCCTAAGCCAGGCTGGGTTGAGCACGACCCAATGGAAATCTGGGCTTCCCAGAGCTCCACGCTGATTGAAGTGCTGGCTAAGGCCGACATCAACTCCGACGAAGTGGCAGCCATCGGCATCACCAACCAGCGTGAAACGGCGATCGTCTGGGATAAAGAAACCGGTAAGCCAATTTATAACGCCATCGTCTGGCAGTGCCGCCGCACCGCAGAAATCTGCGAGCAGCTCAAGCGCGACGGCATGGAAGAGTATGTCCGCAAAGCGACCGGTCTGGTTATCGACCCGTACTTCTCCGGCACCAAAGTGAAGTGGATTCTGGATCACGTGGAAGGCGCACGTGAGCGAGCGAAAAAGGGCGAACTGCTGTTCGGGACCGTTGATACCTGGCTCATCTGGCGTATGACGCAGGGCCGCGTGCACGTCACCGACTACACCAACGCCTCGCGTACCATGCTGTTTAACATCCACGAGCTGGACTGGGATGGCAAAATGCTCGACGCGCTGGACATCCCACGCGCGATGCTGCCGGAAGTGCGCAAGTCTTCCGAAGTGTACGGCCAGACCAACATCGGTGGTAAAGGCGGTACGCGTATTCCGATCGCCGGCATCGCGGGTGACCAGCAGGCAGCGCTGTTCGGCCAGCTGTGCGTGAAGGAAGGGATGGCGAAGAACACTTACGGCACAGGCTGCTTTATGTTGATGAACACCGGGGAAACCGCGGTGAAATCTGAGCATGGCCTGTTGACGACTATCGCCTGCGGCCCGAAAGGCGAAGTGAACTACGCTCTGGAAGGCGCGGTGTTCATGGCGGGCGCGTCCATTCAGTGGCTGCGTGATGAAATGAAGCTGATCAACGACGCTTTCGATTCCGAATATTTCGCCACCAAAGTGAACGACACCAACGGCGTGTATGTGGTGCCAGCGTTCACTGGCCTGGGCGCGCCATACTGGGACCCGTATGCTCGCGGTGCTATTTTCGGCCTGACCCGTGGCGTGAACTCGAACCACATTATCCGTGCCACCCTGGAATCCATCGCCTATCAAACACGCGATGTGCTGGAAGCGATGCAGGCAGACTCCGGCATTCGTTTACACGCCCTGCGTGTGGACGGTGGCGCAGTTGCCAACAACTTCCTGATGCAGTTCCAGTCCGACATTCTGGGCACCCGTGTAGAGCGTCCGGAAGTGCGTGAAGTGACAGCGCTTGGCGCGGCGTATCTGGCCGGTCTGGCGGTTGGCTTCTGGCAGAATCTGGATGAGCTACAGGAAAAAGCAGTGATTGAGCGTGAGTTCCGTCCAGGGATTGAAACCACCGAACGTAACTACCGTTACAGCGGCTGGAAGAAAGCGGTGAAACGCGCGCTGGCGTGGGAAGATCACGAGTAAGCGTGTGAAACGAAAATGCCCGGTGGCGCTTCGCTTACCGGGCCTACACCCCCATCAAAACTGTAGGCCCGGTAAGGCGTAGCCGCCACCGGGCATTTTTTAGCCAAACATTGGCAGCAGCAGATACAGCTTAATCACCAGCGCGTTGACGATATCGATAAAGAACGCACCGACCATCGGCACCACCAGGAACGCCATGTGTGAAGGACCAAAACGTTCGGTGATGGCCTGCATATTGGCAATCGCCGTTGGCGTTGCGCCCAGGCCAAACCCGCAATGCCCGGCCGCCAGCACCGCTGCGTCGTAGTTTTTACCCATGATGCGGTAAGTCACGAAAATCGCATACAGCGCCATCGCCACAGTCTGCACCGCCAGAATCGCCACCATCGGCAGCGCCAGCGAGGCCAGTTCCCACAGCTTCAGGCTCATCAATGCCATCGCAAGGAACAGGGATAACGAAACGTTGCCCAAAATCGAGACTGCACGCTCGAACACGCGATAGAAGCCCAGCAGCGCCAGACCATTACTCAGAATCACACCTATAAACAGCACGCAAACGAACGTTGGCAGTTCAAGCACCGTGCCCACCAGCAATTGCGCAACGATTTTGCCCAGCGTGATACAGATAGCGATCATCGCGATGGTTTCAATCATCACCAGCGAGGTGATCATGCGCCCCACGTCCGGTTTTTCAAACGCGGTCGGCACGGCCTGATCTTCTGGCGTACCGTCAGGAGTCGAAGAGTGTTTAACCAGATAACGGGCAACCGGGCCGCCAATCAGGCCCCCCAGCACCAGGCCGAAGGTGGCGCAAGCCATGGCAACTTCTGTCGCATTGGCGAAGCCGTAGCGTTCAACAAACAACTTGCTCCAGGCCGCACCGGTTCCGTGACCGCCAGACAGCGTAATAGACCCGGCCAGCAGGCCCATCAGCGGGTCGAGGCCCAGCATTTTCGCCATCCCGATACCAATAGCGTTCTGCATTAACAGCAGTCCGACCACCACAATCAGGAATGAACCCAGCACTTTCCCGCCAGAACGCAAGCTCGCGAGGTTGGCGTTCAGGCCAATAGTCGCGAAGAAAGCCAGCATCAGCGGGTCTTTCAGGCTCATATCAAAGTCGATTTCCCAGCCCATGCTTTTTTTGAGCACCAGCAAAGCGACAGCAACCAACAGGCCACCGGCAACCGGTTCGGGGATAGTGTATTTTTTGAAAAAGGGAACGGTGTGGACCAGTTTGCGTCCTAACAGCAACACCAGCGTTGCGGCAACAAGCGTCGATAGGGTATCGAGATGAAACATAAAAGCTCCTTGTTTGCGCATGATCCAATGACACGCGACGTCTCTTCCTGTAGCGAAAAGTTCTCTTTGTTTAGAATCAGGAGCCGAATTCTACGCAAAAGGCAGCTAAAATTAACAGAAAAAGTTATCGCACTTGGTGAATTTTGCGACAAAACAAGCATAAACAGCATAAAAAACTGCTCGCTTATTCATCCTTAATATATTAGCCGCAACCGTTTGCTTTTGCCTGGCAGTCCGTTAAAATCCCCCTTTTTCCACCACGGATCGCCTCTGAACATGTCAGTGAATACTCTCGAAGCTGAAAATTCGCAATCGATTGCGCAGTCACAAAACAGCGAGCTTATCTATCGTCTTGAAGACCGCCCGCCTCTGCCGCAAACCTTATTCGCCGCCTTTCAGCACCTGCTGGCGATGTTTGTCGCGGTCATCACGCCGTCCCTGCTGATTTGCCAGGCGCTCGGCTTACCGGCGCAGGATACGCAGCACATCATCAGTATGTCGCTGTTCGCTTCGGGGGTGGCTTCGATTATTCAGATTAAAGCCTGGGGGCCTGTCGGCTCTGGCTTGCTCTCTATTCAGGGGACGAGCTTTAACTTTGTTGCACCGCTGATCATGGGCGGCACCGCGTTGAAAACCGGCGGCGCAGATGTGCCGACAATGATGGCGGCGCTGTTTGGCACACTGATGCTGGCGAGTGTGACGGAAATGGCGCTTTCCCGAGTATTGCATCTGGCACGTCGCATTATCACCCCGCTCGTTTCTGGCGTGGTGGTGATGATCATCGGCCTGTCGCTGATTCAGGTTGGCCTGACGTCCATTGGCGGGGGTTATGCAGCCATGGCCGATCACACCTTCGGCGCACCCAAAAACCTGCTGTTGGCGGGCGTGGTGCTGGCGCTGATTATCCTGCTTAACCGCCAGCGTAACCCTTACCTGCGTATAGCCTCTCTGGTGATTGCGATGGCGGCGGGCTACCTCGCGGCGTGGATGATGGACATGCTGCCGCAAAATACCACCCCGACCAATCAGGCGCTGATTACCGTGCCGACCCCGTTTTATTATGGCCTGGGCATTGACTGGAACCTGCTGCTGCCGCTGATGCTGGTGTTTATGATCACCTCTCTGGAAACCATCGGCGACATCACTGCCACCTCTGACGTCTCCGAACAGCCAGTCTCCGGCCCGCTGTATATGAAGCGCCTTAAAGGCGGCGTGCTGGCGAATGGCCTAAACTCGTTTGTCTCTGCGGTGTTCAACACCTTCCCGAACTCCTGCTTTGGTCAGAACAACGGCGTTATCCAACTGACCGGTGTTGCCAGCCGCTACGTGGGCTTTGTGGTTGCGCTGATGCTGATTGTCCTCGGCCTGTTCCCGGCGGTGAGTGGTTTTGTGCAGCACATTCCTGAGCCGGTTCTGGGTGGCGCGACGCTGGTGATGTTCGGTACCATCGCGGCTTCCGGCGTACGTATCGTTTCGCGTGAACCGCTGAATCGCCGCGCAATTATGATTATTGCGCTCTCACTGGCTGTCGGCATGGGCGTTTCTCAGCAGCCGCTGATCCTGCAGTTCGCGCCTGACTGGCTGAAAAACCTGCTCTCCTCCGGTATCGCCGCAGGCGGTATTACCGCGATTGTTTTGAATCTGGTTTTCCCGCCGGAAAAGAACTGATCGCCATCACGGCGGCGATTACAAGCGTCGCCGTGACATTTTATTAAACGAATCCCTCCTTGAGGATTGCGCACAAATCGTGCATAACTCCTTTATGTGCCCCTCACTGGATGGAAGACGATGAAATTTATCGGGAAGCTGTTGTTCTGGCTGTTGATCGCCGTGCTGCTGGTTGCGCTGGCGTTCTACTTTTTACTGCAAACCCGCTGGGGTGCGCGCCAGGTTAGCGGCTGGATTTCAACCCACACCGGTTACCACATTGTCTTTGATGCGATGGATCATCGCTTCTCTTCGCCTTCACATATTCTGTTGAAAAATGTCACCTTTGGCCGCGATGGCAAACCCGCCACGCTGGTTGCCAAAACGGTCGATATTGGCCTGAGCAGCCGCCAGCTCACCGATCCGCAGCATGCTGACACCATCACCTTGCAGGACGGAACGCTGAACCTGATGTCCTCTACCGCGCCGTTCCCCTTTGAAGCCGACACCTTGCAACTCAGCAATATGGCCTTTAACAGCCCGGAAACCGGCTGGGATCTCAGCGCACAACGTGTGACGGGTGGCGTCTCGCCGTGGGTGCCCGAAGCCGGAAATGTGCTGGGCAAACAGGCTCAGATTCAGATGAGCGCAGGTTCAATGACGCTCAACGGTATCGAAGCCAATAACGTGCTGGTGCAAGGCAGCATCGATAACGGCGTGGTGACGCTGGGCACCATTGGCGCAGACATCGCGCGTGGCTCGCTCACCGGGAATGCCAAACGTAACGCCGACGGCAGCTGGCTGGTCGACAGCCTGCGCCTGACGGACATCCGTTACCAAAGCGACAAATCACTACAGGATTTCTTCGCTCCGCTCACCACCTTGCCGTCGTTAGCTATCGGCAGCCTGGAAGTGACCGATGCTCGCTTACAAGGCCCAGACTGGGCGATTGCCGATCTTGATTTGAGCTTGCGCGACCTGACGCTCAGCAAAGGCGACTGGAGCAGCGACGGCGGCCGCCTGTCGATGAATGCCGATGAGTTCATCTACGGTTCGCTGCATTTTATCGATCCTATTTTGAACACTGAGTTCTCTCCACAAGGCATCGCAGTACGCCAGTTCACCTCCCGCTGGGAAGGCGGCATGGTGCGCACATCCGGTAACTGGTTACGCAATGGCAAAGCGCTGGTGCTGGATGACGCCGCCGTGGCCGGGCTGGAATACACGTTGCCGAAAAACTGGAAACAGCTGTGGGCGGATCAACTTCCGCAATGGCTGCAAAGCGTAACCCTGAGCAAATTCACCGCCAGCCGAAACCTGGTTATCGACATCGACCCGGACTTCCCGTGGCAGCTCACTTCCCTTGACGGCTACGGCGATAATCTGCAACTGGCGAAAAACGGCAACTGGGGTGTCTGGCGCGGCAATGCAGCGTTGAATGCCGCCGCGGCAACGTTTAATCGTGTGGATGTGCGCCGTCCTTCGATAAAACTGGTGGCGAATGATTCCGTGGTGAACATCAACGAGCTAAGCGCCTTCACCGAGAAAGGCATTCTGGAAGCCACAGCCGCCGTCTCGCAGCAGCCTCAGCGCGAAGTCGCCATTAGCCTGAACGGTCGCGGTGTGCCGCTGGATATCCTGCAACAATGGGGCTGGCCAGTGCTGCCGATTACCGGCGATGGCAACCTGCAGCTAAAAGCCCACGGCAACGTGCAGGCCAGCGCCCCGCTTAAACCAACGGTCAGCGGGCAACTGCACGCCATCAATATGAATAAGCAGGAAGTGACGCAGACGATGACCAACGGCGAAGTGAGTACTGCTCAGCCTGTGGTGCCAGCGCCAACTCAGGGTGTGCCAGCTGCGGAACCAGCTCCGTTCTGATCCCCTCTCCCTCAGGGCGAGGAGGGAATAAAAGCCAGCACCGATCGGTTCCCTCTCCCTGAGGGAGAGGGCCAGGGTGAGGGGGAAATCTCACACCGCGCTCCAGATTTACATTCCACGCCTTTACCCCCATAAAACCAGTGCACATTTTGTGGCTGTTTGTACCTATTTTTCGCAACCTGTTCCGCTTCCTCCTGCCACTTGTTATAACTTTCTCACTGGAAGTCCAAACCAATAATTAAAACGCCCTACAAGAAAGGAACAGCCATTATGTCTGGAATACGTCAACGTATTCTGGAGAATATGCAAACGTTCTCCAGAGCAATGATCGGCGCAGTTCTGTTTTTACCGGTAATCGGTTTAATTCTGGCTTTAAGCTCAGTCTTAACCAATCCAACCCTTATTCCCGAAACCAGTTTTTTGCATAATCTCGGGCAGCTTTTAGGGGATACTTTCTGGCCATTATTTGGCAACCTCGGTTTATTATTCTGTATCGGCATCAGTTACGGTCTGGCGAAAGATCGTAAAACGGAAGTCGCACTGGTTTCGGTGATGTGTTTTATTATGTTTTTAGGCGCGAACCATTCGTGGCTGGAATTCACCCATCGTATTGCTGAAAAAATTAATGGCGAATATTACGGCACCGGACAAACCCAATTATTAGGTTTTGTGGTTGTCGACATGGGGGTATTCCTCGGGATTATTCTCGGCTGCACTATCGCCTGGGTTCACAATAAAGTCTCCAGCGTGGAACTGCCTGGCGCGCTGTCGATGTACGGCGGTGCCAAGCTGACGCTGATTGCCATGACACCTGTCGTTATCTTTTACGCCATCGCCTTTACGTGGATCTGGCCGTTTATAACTCACGGTATCACCGCGCTCACCGGTTTTATGAAAAACGCCGGTGTGGCGGGCGTGTTCGTCTACGGCTTCTTTGAAAAATTCCTGATCCCAACCGGACTGCATCACTTCGTCTGGTCGCCGTTCCAACTGACGCAAATTGGCGGCACGCTGAGCGTGGACGGGCAAACTGTGTCGGGCACTCAGGCGATTTTCCTCGCCTACATGCGTCACCCGGATTTAACCCCAGTGATGAACGAAGCGCTGCGGTTCTCTCAGCAAGGCATGACGACAATTTTCGGTCTGGCAGGTGCATCGCTGGCGTTCTATCACACCGCGAAGCCTGAGAAGAAAATGCTGGCAAAAGCCATCCTGCTGCCCGCGATCATCACCTCAATGCTGACCGGGATAACCGAGCCTATTGAGTTTACTTTCCTGTTCATCTCGCCGCTGCTGTGGGTTATTCACGCTACGCTGACAGCCGCGTCACAGGCCATTTGCGACATCTTTACCGTGCGCCCGTGGGGAGCTGCCGGACTGATTGAGTTTCTGATTTACAACCTGCCTCTGCCGGTCGGCCTGACTCGCTGGCCGCTATATATCGTCATCGGCATTGGGCAGTTCGGTGCTTATTACGTGATATTCCGTACGCTGGTTGTGAAGTTAAATCTGAAAACACCCGGCCGTGAAGATGACGATGAGGTCAAACTCTATAACAAAGCGGACTACCGCGAAAAAATCAAAAATAAAACCCATTCCAGCAACGCCGTTACCGACGACATTATTAAAGGCCTGGGTGGCAAAGAAAATATTATTTCCGTCGACAACTGTTTCACCCGTTTACGGGTCGCCATTCACGATATGAGTCTGGTCGACGACACGATATTAAAAAGCACAGGCGCTAATGGCGTGGTGCGTAACCGAAATGAAGTTCAGGTTATTTATGGCGTTAAAGTCGGGCAAGTCCGTACTCACGTTGATACCTGGCTGGCAACGCATTAATCAGGAGGAATCATGAAATTAACCGTATTAGGGGGCGGCGGGGTTCGCTCGGCCTTTCTGGCAAAATCACTTGCCTATAACGCGCATCGCATCGGCCTGAAAGAAGTCGTTTTCCTCGACAGTTCTGCAGAAAATCTGGCTGTATTTGGTGAAATTGCCCGTTATGTGTTTAACACCATTCGCCCGGATATTCACTTCAGCCTGACGACCGATCCGGTCGAAGCGCTAAAAGGGGCTGGTTTCGTCATCACCACTCTGCGTGTGGGAGGCGATGAAAGCCGTATTCACGACGAACGGGTCGCACTGGAACACAATACGCTAGGTCAGGAGACAACGGGTGCCGGTGGTTTCGCGATGGCGATGCGTTCCATTCCGGCCATTCTCAACTACTGCCGTCTGATTGAAGAGCATGCTGCCCCGGATGCCATTTTGTTCAACTTCACCAACCCGTCGGGGCTGGTCACCGAAGCGATCATTAAGTCGGGCTTTAAGCGTCGGGTGTATGGCATTTGCGATGCGCCTTCAGAATTGATTCGCGAGCTGCCGTCAATTCTTGGCTGCGATGAGCGAGATTTGCAGGTTGAGTGTTATGGCCTGAACCACTTCTCGTGGTTCACCAACTTTACCGTGCGCGGCGAAGATGTGACGGAGAAGCTGATTAACAGCCCTGCGCTTTACAGCCACACCTGCATGCAATATTTCGAGCCGGAGCTGGTGAAGCAGTGCGACAACCAGTTGCTCAACGAATATCTCTATTACTACTACTATCGGGAAGAAGCGCTGAAAGCGATTCAAAACGCTCAGGAAACCCGCGGTGAGCAGATTGCCCGCATCAACCGGGATATGCGCAAAGAGCTGGCGACTATCGACGTGAAAGCCAACCCAGCAGCGGCATTTGATATCTGGATGAAGCACTATCTGAAGCGCGAAAACAGCTACATGCAGAGCGAATCGCAACAGGAAAAATTCAACACCCGCGAACCGTTAACGTTGCAGCAGTTTATTGAAGAGCCAGATACCGGCGGCTATGCCGGCGTGGCGCTGGATATTCTGGAAGCGGTGAACAGCGATACCACCAAACGTATCGTGGTGTCGCTTTCCAATAACGGTACGCTGGATTTCCTGCAGCCGGACGATGTGATTGAAATCAGCTGCGATCTCAGCAAATCCGGACTGAAGCCAGTGACGCCGCGCCACGTGCCGGTTGCGCAGAAGAACATGATCTCCTGCGTGAAAGAGTACGAGCGCCTGGCCGTGGCCGCCATACTCAACAAAGATCGTGCGCTGGCGGTACGAGCCCTGATGGCACACCCGCTTGTCGCCTCGTGGTCGCTGGCGAACAAACTGGTTGATGCTTACCTGAACGACGCTCACTGCGAAGGCTGGTAATCACGCTTCGGGGGCATCGGCAGGTGCCCCCACGCCAGTTTGACGGAACCAGAGTTTCAGCAGATGTTCAAACCCCAGAATGCAGTAACCGAAGAACGGATTGCTCCAGTAAATATCATCATCGTATTTTTGCGGATCGTGAATGATAAACGCCGTATCGGCCGCCTGAGCCAGAGGACTTTGATAATCACCGGTAAAGCAAATCAGATCCGTGGCTTTGCCCTCCAGTGCTTTGACCCAGTTTAACGCTGAACTGCTGCGGCCCGATTTGGAAATAATCCAGATAGCATCAAATTTGGTCGCATTCTTTTGTTCCAGAATTTCATAGTCCGGCCACAGGGCCAGGCTGGCATTCACGCCAATCACCAGGAATTTATTATAAATATATTGGGCAATAAGCTGTGAAAACCCGCTGCCATGAATCAATATCCGCTGATGTTGTAGGCCATTAAGGACATCGGACAGCCGTTCCGGTGGCTGCGTTTTCATAAAATCCACATCATTTGTCACATCGAGTTTCGGCATCGTGATATTAAATTTGATAAAATAGACCAACTCCAGCCAGCCACTAAACTTTAATTTCTTTGCCAGGCGAACAATGGAGGAAGGGTTGCTGTAACAGCGTTCTGCCACGGCTCGAATGCCATCGCGAAGGCATTGTTCGGGGTCACTCTGAATACAGCGCAAGACGGTAATCTCGGTCTTGCTTAACTTGACGTCACGAAAGATATTTTCCAGTTCCATATATCACCCTCAATGTATTACAAGGACGGTATCAGATATGATGAAAGTAGACTGTGTGGTTACTCACTCATTCATGACAATGATAAAAGGAAGCCATGAATGAACAGAAAATTTGTTCTGCTGGCGCTGGTCTTTTTCCTGTGGGGAAATATCACCTCCATTAACAGCGTTATTATTTTGTTCTTCTACCAGTATTTCCAGATTAGCTGGCAGCAGGCTATGCTGGTCACGGTGCTGTTTTACCTTGCGCCGTTTGTCAGCTGTATTCCCTGTTCAGCGCTTATCGCTCGCTATGGTTACCGCAGAATGCTGGAGGGGTCGCTGCTGCTAAGCATCGCCGGATGCACACTCATCGCCGCGACCATTCACGAAAGCTCCTTTATCGGCGCACTGATTGGCGTGTTCATTTCGGCCGTCGGCGTGGCTGCGATGCAGGTTGTCGCTAACCCTTATCTGGCGTTGCTCAGCACGCCGGAAAGACGAGTGAGCAATCTCAGCCTCGCGTCAGCAGTCAATTCACTGGGTACAACGCTGGCCCCGATTTGCATCGCCACCCTGCTGAAAGTCTATCCCGCGCTACCCGAACTGGGACAAGAACCGATGAGCGGAATGTGGCTGGTGCTGGCGTTATTTTCGCTGGTGCTGTTGTGTGGCATCAAACTTCTGCACCTGCCGGATGTGAATGCCCCTACGGCAACAGCCCATTCAACCCACTCGGGTTTGTGGAAGCAACCGCAGGTCACTTCCTGCATTGCCGCCATTTTCGTTTATGTCGGTGTCGAAGTCGCGCTGGCGACCAGTTTGCTGAAGTATCTGACGCTCAGTGCCGGATGGTCGGCAGAAATAGCGATGTCTCTCATTACGCTGTACTGGGGCGGCGCGCTCGCTGGGCGTTTGCTGTTTGGTTTGTTCGGCAATCAAACCCATAGCGCCAGTGTGTTCAAATACGCGACGCTGTTTTGCCTGCTGCTGGTTTCCCTGGCCATCGCGCTGAATAACACCGTGGGCGGCTGGCTCCTCTTGTTGGCAGGCGTAGGCAATTCGGTGATGTACCCGGTCATTTTCGCTCACGCCATTGGTCAGCAGCCGCAAAGAGCCAACGTGCTGGCAGGTGCAATGGTGATGGCGGGTATCGGTGGCGCGATCCTGCCGTGGATGCAGGCACTGATGATTGATACGCTGAGTTTACGGGTGAGTTTTTTACTGCCGCTGGGATTGTATGCGCTGCTTGCTTTATGGGGCGTTTGCTTTTTGCGCCAGCGAGAATGGGTGTCGCCCCCTCTCCCCGGCCCTCTCCCAAAGGGAGAGGGAGAATAAAAACCAGTACCGATTGGTCCCCTCTCCCTTTGGGAGAGGGTTAGGGAGAGGGAGAATAAAAACCAGTACCGATCGGTTCCCTCTCCCTTTGGGAGAGGGGGAATAAAAACCAGTACCGATTGGTTCCCTCTCCCTGCGGGAGAGGGTTAGGGAGAGGGGGAAATCTCACACCGCAGCCAAAAGAAAAGCCGGGAAGAGTTCTCTCCGCCCGGCTTGTCCGTACTTGTAGGCCTTTACAACGTAATCACAATCTCATTTCCCTGAGCCGCAACCACCACGCCCCATTCGCTTCCAGACTGTGAACCTCCCTGCACGCTCGCAACCTGCTGCACGTTGCGCAGGCACAGCGTCCAGTTGCTTGCATTGCCACTGCCTTTCACGGTGATGGCGTTGCCCTGACGTTTCGCAGTCAGCGTAAAGATGGTTGAACCATCCGCCGCCGGAACCTGACATACGGCTTCGCGCCCGTCTTCCAGATGGAATAGCTGGAACGCGGTGCCTTCATGCCACGCGTAATCAGGCTTCTGTGTATTGTTTCCCAGCGCCAGCAGCGTGTTTTCTCGCACGTACACCGGCAGGCTCAGTGCGTCGTGCTGCTGTTTGTGCCAGCGGCTACCCTGCGCTTCGTCGTTATGCCACAGATGCGTCCAGCGGCCTTCCGGCAGATAAACCTGCACGTCGCCTGCTTCAGAGAACACCGGTGCAACCAGGATTGAATCCCCAAGCATGTACTGCCGGTCGAGGTAATCGCACGTCGGATCTTCCGGGAACTCCAGCATCATCGAGCGTAGCATCGGCGTGCCCGTTTCATGCGCAATCGCCGCCTGGCGATAGAGATACGGCATCATCCGGCATTTCAGCTCGGTGAAGTGACGCACCACATCGCAGGATTCATCGTCGTACGCCCACGGCACACGGTAGGATTTGCTGCCGTGCAGGCGGCTGTGGCTGGAAAGCAGCCCGAACGCACACCAGCGTTTGTAGACATGTGCCGGGGCGGTGTTTTCGAAGCCGCCGATATCGTGGCTCCAGAAACCAAAACCGGACATGCCGATCGACAGGCCACCGCGCAGGCTTTCGGCCATGGATTCGTAGTTGGCGTAGCAATCGCCGCCCCAATGCACCGGGAATTGTTGCGCGCCCACGGAAGCTGAACGGGCAAACAACACCGCTTCCTGCTCGCCAACCGTCTCTTTCAGCACGTTCCACACCAGTTCGTTGTAGGTGAACGCATAATGGTTGTGCATTTTATGCGGGTCGGAGCCGTCATGCCAGACAACATCTGTCGGGATGCGCTCGCCGAAATCGGTTTTGAAGCAATCCACGCCGATATCCACCAGGCCTTTCAGCTTGTCGGCATACCACTGACAGGCTTCCGGATTGGTGAAGTCATAAATCGCCAGACCCGGCTGCCATTTATCCCACTGCCACACCGAGCCGTCCGGACGTTTCAGCAGATAGCCTTTCTCTTTCAGCTCTTTGAATACCGGGGATTTCTGCCCGATGTACGGGTTGATCCACACGCAGACCTTCAGCCCTTTGGCCTTCAGACGGCGGATCATTCCTTCCGGATCCGGGAACGTCACCGGGTCCCATTCAAAATCGCACCACTGGAAGGCCTTCATCCAGAAGCAGTCAAAATGGAACACGTGCAGCGGCAGATTGCGCTCGGCCATGCCGTCGATAAAGCTGTTTACCGTCGCTTCGTCGTAATTGGTGGTGAACGAGGTGGTGAGCCACAGGCCGAACGACCAGGCCGGAGGCAGCGCAGGGCGGCCGGTGAACTGCGTGTAGCGGTTCAGCACGTCTTTCGGCGTCGGACCATCAATCACGAAATACTCAAGATATTCGCCTTCGACGCTGAACTGCACCTTCGACACTTTCTCAGAGCCGATTTCAAACGACACGTTTTCCGGGTGATTCACCAGCACGCCATAACCACGGTTGGTGAGGTAGAACGGGATGTTTTTGTAAGACTGCTCGGTACTGGTGCCGCCATCGCGGTTCCAGGTTTCCACCGTCTGGCCGTTGCGCACCAGCGCCGTAAAGCGCTCGCCCAGGCCGTACACCGTTTCGCCCACACCCAAATCCAGGCGCTCGAACATATAGTTGCGATCGGTATTCGCGTCCTGCACGTAGCCGTTGTTTTTGACCTGACTGCCGGTGATGCGCACGCCGTTGCGCAGGAAATCGAGCGACCAGAATTCGCCTTTGCCGACGCGCACGCTCAGGTTGCCGCTTTTCAGCTCGGCAAACTCGGCGGTGTTCTGCATCTCCACTTTCACGTCTTTCAGCACGTTAAGCGGGTAATGAGGCCCTTTGTCCTCCACGCCCTGGAAATGCTCGATGCGAACGCCAATCACGCCTTCCTGCGGCGAGAAAAAGCGCAGCGTAAACAGCGGGGTATCCAGTTGCCAGGTACGCTCGCGCACATCGCGCGGCGCGGCGTACACCACCATTTCGTTGCCCTGCTGCTCGACGTCGAACACCTGCAACGGGTGGATAAGATTCAGTCCAGGTTGAATAAGCCAGTTTCCATCACTGATTTTCATGCCTTTTTCCTCTTAGTTCGCTAATTCTTTGCTGACGGGAGCCTTGTCAAACTCCTGCTGATTGCGGCGTGCGCCCTGCGCGATATCCGCCATGATTTTTCTCAGCATTGGGGTTTTCAGCGTGTAATAACGTTTGGCGATCACGGCGCTCAACAGGTAGCAAGCCGCCGGGACCAGGGTAAACAGAGCGATAATGATGTTGATGGTGTCGGCATTTTGGGTTTTCGCCCCGGCATCGTAGCCGCCTGCCGCGAGCATCCAGCCGATCATTGCGCCACCCAGTGCGAGGCCGAGTTTCAGCACGAACAGCGTGCCCGCGAAGCTGATGCCGGTCAGACGTTTGCCGTTGCACCATTCGCCGTAGTCGACGGTGTCGGACATCATGACCCACTGGATTGGCGTCACCAGTTGGTGCAGCACGCCAATCACGAAGATGAAGACAAACATCACGATGTTGGCCTGAATCGGCACAAAGAACATCGCCACGCTCAGTACCGTCAGCGCGGCGTTAGTCCACCAGAACACGCTGACCTTACATTTCCAGTCAGTGAGCGGTTTCGCCAGCGCAGAGCCAATCAGGTTGCCGACGCAGTAGGTGCAAAGGAACGCGGTGAACAGCCCGGCGGAGCCCATGATCCAGGTGGTGTAATACATCATCGCGCCGCCACGTACGCACACGGCGAGGATGTTAAGAATGGTCAGCAGGCCGACAATGCGCCACTGGTCGTTCTGCCAGATGTCGCGCAGGTCTTCACGCATCGAAGACGTGCTCGGTGGCACCTGGATGCGCTCTTTGGTGGTAAAGAAGCAAAACGCCAGCATCAGGAACGCCACCACCGACAGCACCGCGATCCCGCCCTGGAAGCCAAAGGCTTTATCGTCGCCGCCAATCAGGTTCACCAGCGGCATCATCAGCACGGTGGAGAGCATGCCGCCCGCCGTTGCCAGCACGAAGCGCCAGGACTGCAACGAGATGCGTTGCGTTGGGTCATCGGTGATCACCCCGCCCAGCGCGCAATAAGGAATGTTGACCACGGTATACAGCAGCGTGAGCAGCGTGTACGTCACTGCCGCGTAAATCAGTTTGCCGTTCTGAGTGAGATCCGGCGAACTGTAGGCCAGCACGCAAACCAGGCCAAACGGGATAGCACCAAACAAAATCCACGGACGGAACTTGCCCCAGCGGCTGCGGGTTCGGTCGGCCAGCAGCCCCATACAAGGGTCGGAAATGGCATCCAGCGCGCGGGCCAGCAGGAACATGGTGCCAACAAAGCCAGCGGGAATACCAAAGATATCGGTATAAAAAAACATCATGTACAACATGACGTTATCAAAAATGATGTGACTGGCGGCATCTCCCATGCCGTAGCCAATCTTCTCCTTTACGGACAACACTTCATGACGCATTTTTCTCATCCTTCGCAAGGTCATCGGACAGCAGTAACCGGTTACAGCGTTGTAACCCATAGGCCTGGACGATGACATTCCGATATCTCGTTAGCGGATTATGTTTCTTGTTTTCTGTGATCGCGGTTCAGGAGAAGAATGTGTAGAAATGTAACTTTCGGATTTTGTGAGGATTTATGTCAGCGGTGATGCTTTGCTACACACTTAGGAGAAATAATTACATCAAAGAGTGGGGTAACTGCCTGAAAGTAGCTATAATGCGCCCCGCCTCCATGTAGCAATCGAGGCGCGGAAGGTCGTCGTCTCCGGTGAGGCGGCTGGACTTCAACTCCAGTTGGGACCGCCAGCGGCCCCGGGCAGGTTCGACTCCTGTGACTTTCCGCCAAAATTTAGTCTCTATTATTATCTCAATTTCGTTATTTAGCATTCTAACAACCTTATCATAACCGGGAAGCTTCAAATTTGAACTCACCGAATCGTTGCACTTCTCTGGAAATTCGAGGAAACTTATCTAAGTTTAGATAGGAGAATGTAGCCTTGAATACTAAAATATTTAATGTTTTTTGTGATGAATCGTGCCACCTGTTAAATGATCATCATGAAGTTATGGTAATCGGAGCAGTATGGTGTCCTGACTCAATTACTAAAAAAATCGCAAGAGATATTAGGGCCATCAAAGTAAAACATAGCTTAAATGAAAACTTTGAAATTAAGTGGACTAAAGTATCCAAATCAAAAATAGATTT
Organism: Pantoea sp. sgz302252; assembly: GCF_047713085.1. Classification (NCBI taxonomy): domain Bacteria; kingdom Pseudomonadati; phylum Pseudomonadota; class Gammaproteobacteria; order Enterobacterales; family Erwiniaceae; genus Pantoea; species Pantoea sp. sgz302252. The sequence continues at coordinate 19,531 of NZ_JBLFJW010000020.1, read as the reverse complement.
CTATTTAGAAATAATAGATTACTTTTTTGCAAACCAAGCATTACGCTTTAGAGCCGTTGTTGTCCCAAATAAAAGTAAACTAGATCATGACAGATTCCACCAAGATCATAATACATTTTATTATAAAATATGTTTTTATGTATTAAAAAATATCATTGAGAACCAGAGCTTATATCGCATTTACTTCGATATAAAAGATACTCTTGGTATCGAAAAGATCGAAAAATTACGAGAAGTATTACATAATGCGGGATATGATTTCAATCGCGAATCTATAGAAAGAATCCAACATATCAGATCTCATGAGGTGCAGCAGTTACAATTAGCTGACCTGTTTATTGGTGCATTAGGATATCTTCATCGAGATTTAAACTCTAATGAAGGAAAGATAAAGTTAATTGAAAGGATACGATTCTACACAAATAGAGATTTACTAAGAAGCACACTTCCTACTGAAAGAAAGTTCAATGTATTCGTGTGGGAGTCACGCTGATGCTTGAAATGCCTGAGTTACTGGAATTTAATGGGGTTTGGAATTCATATATAAATAAAGTTTATCATGAATTCCAAATGTCTTTTCTTAACGCTGGCATTCGTTTCCGAGGCCTCCCAGTTCAGCCGCGTTATACACCTGAATATGATGGTAAAGAGTTTGGTTTTTGGCATTTAACGTCAGAAGGTGAGAAAGAAGAAGAAAGGACTCCTGATCTCGAACGTTGTGCAAGAATTAGATGGATATCCTTCATGATTCAGCATCACGAAAGTGAACACTTATCGTGCTGGGAAGAGAGAAAAGGCAGTAATAGTGAAATAGTAATCTGGCATGAAGCTGAAAACTACGTGGTCGTGTTGGCAGCCCGCAGGGATTACTGGTTATTGAAAACTGCTTATGTTGTAAATCGCAGCGGTAAGCGACGTCAGTTAATCAACAGCCGATGCAGGTCACAAGCAGCCAAAAAAAGCTGAACCCGATGTACATTTCTATACACCGGGTTCGTACGCTCTTTCTACACGTGGTAGATGAGACACCACTACTCTATGCAACTAAGTTTACTTAGTCAACCTACATTTGAAATGTCAAGTTACGAAGCGTGTGAGAATAAAAAGTTAATTTATTGATAAATAGCACATTAAAAACAAAATTATAATCAATAGCTAATACCTATCAATGACTTCTTGAGTCCAACCTCAACTGACAAGCCTCTTTCACCCACTTACTGAAATTCCCCTTTCCAGCGGCTTTCTCAATCTGTTCTAAAAGCTCATCTTCGAAGCGGATGTTCTTCATGGTGCTCTTTTTTCGGTCGAATTCGGCTTTCTTTTTTTCTTGCATGGTAGGTACCACTTAGGCTAGGTTATGTTCATGTGGTACCTACCACACGAAATCTTTTTATTGTCGATGCCTGGCAGTGCGCGAACACTCTCAGGCATCTAACCGCACCAACTATCAAGGAGTTGATTATGGCTGGAAAACATTCTACCTCAGACCGTTCTGTAATCGGAACCTCGCGTCGGTTCATTGTGGGATATCGTCCACGAAGTAAAGATCGTACTACCCCGAATCTGGTGATTTGTGGCAAGTGGATGAACGAGGCCGGGTTTACTATCGGGCATCATATTGCGGCCAAAGTGATGGACGGATGCATCGTTCTGGTGGCGGATAGCCCGAAAGAGAAAGGGCTGATTGAGGAACTGCGCGAGGCGAAAAAGGCTCTGGCGGAAATCCAGGAGTCGCTGACTGCGCTTCAGAAATTGCCGTTACTGTAATTATCAGATAGGCCTCACCGAAAGTCCGGCTTCCGATGAGGCACATCCCGCCTAGCTGGCCTCGCCAAACCCCTCAGCAAATGCCGACTTTAGCTCCGTCATAAATGCCAGTTCGTCCTGGCCGTCGCAGATCAGATCGATCATCGAATTGCCCTTCACCCCCGTACCTAAAATGCTCATCATTCCTTTGATCGGGACTTCTTTGCCGTTGTTTACCAGTGTCAGAGTGGCGTCGTATTTTTTAACGATTTTCGCCAGCGTCGCTGCAGGCCGGTGCTGTTCACCACCTTAACGGATTGTTTGATCATGGCTCCTCCTTAAGACGCCTGGCGAAACGCCGGATGGGCTTTGTTCATCATCAGAATTTTGGCATAAACATCCTCTTCCACCGCGTGTTTGGCGCTCGCCATTACCCGCGCGAGGTTCGCTTCATTGTTGTTACGCATCCACGCCTGGCCGACGGCGGTGATAAACGCTTTGCGCAGGTCGCTGGCGATGTTCACCTTCACCACGTTGTAATTGACGAAGCTACGCAGAATGTCTGCGTCGATGCCGGAGCCGCCGTGGATAACCAGCGGCACCGGGGAAAGTTCGGCGATGCGCTTGAGCAGTGGGATGTCGATACGTGGGATGTCTTCCAGGCCGTGTACGTTACCGACGGAAACGGCGAGAATATCGCAGCCCGTTTCTTCCACGAAGCGCCGTACTTTCTCCGGCTCGGTTTTACAGTCAGCTTCGCTGACGTGATCGTCTTCTTTGCCCAGAATCGCCCCCAGCTCGGCTTCCACCGGCACGCCGAAGGATTTACAGAAATCCACCGCTTCGCGAGTGAAGGCGATATTCTCTTCGAAGGGTAACTCTGCGCCGTCGATCATTACTGAGGTAAACCCGGCGCGTACCGCCTGTTTCACGTCGTCCAGCGTTTTGCCGTGGTCGAGATGCAGGCTCACTGGCACGTCCATTTTGTCGGCGTGTCGCTTCACGATTTCATAGATGTAGTCGTAGCCCGAAAGCTGTGCGTTGGTCGGCGCTATCTGAATGAAATTCGGTAATCCTGAGCGTTCAATAGCATTCAGAATCGAGATTGTTGTTTCCAGATTGGTGGTATTAAACGCCCCCGCAAGAACGCGTTTTTCCCGGATCCGGTCGAGCAGGATCCTACCGTTGACTAATGGCATGTGAACTCCTCATCTCTTCTTTTAAAACGATTATGTGTTGGCGATTATTCGCAGGTCGTAATACCTTCCTGCTGCAATTTAAAGTGGTAGAACGCCTGCCACTGTGTTTGATATTCCTTTAATTGCCACGCCCGGTTCGGGTTCGGCAAATAACGCCCGGCGATGTCTATTTTCGGCGGTGTTAATTCCGGGCAGGCCATCATTAACGCCCCCACGGAAACCGCTTCATCAAACGCGGCCGCCTCTACCGGGCATTGCAGGGTGTCGGCTTTTAGCTGCAGCCAGAACGGGTTATTCGCCGCCGGGCCAATCACCTTCAGCGTCTGCTCCGCAGGCAGGCTGAAGCAGGCCGAGCAGTTGGCGTACTCCATCGCCAGCCCCAGAAACACGCTTTCGAGCAGCGTTTCGGTACTCAGCTCGTCGCCAAGTCCGTACAGCAGCCCGCGCGTGCTGCGGTTTTTATTCGGCGAGCCCGAGCCGCGCAAATGCGGGATAAACACCGGCACTGCGTCCGGAGACCAGTTCGCCCGCTGGTAGCGTTGCCAGATATTCTCCAGCGCGGCGTCCGTCTCTTCCCTGGTGAGGCGAAACGTTTTTTGCAGCCACTCCAGCGCATAGCCACCAATGGGCAGCGAGGCAAACAGCGTGTATAGCTCGCCGTCGGAATAGCAACCGTTCGCCAGCTTGTCGCTCTGCGCCTGCTCGCTCAGTGTCGGCGTGCGGTTCAGCAGCAAAATCCCTTCGGTGGTTCCCGTCGAGTTGAGCACTTCCCCCGGCTGCATCTGTAAGGCCCTTGCACCAACCATATGGTCATGCCCTGCCAGCGTGACGCTGACGTTTCCGCTCAGCCCCAGTTCGGCGCACATCTCATCCGACACAACGCCAACCAGATTGCCCGGCGGCAGCAATGGCGCGAGAGCAGTAAACGGAATACCGAGGAGCTCCGCAGCCCGGCGCGACCACTGGCGGCGGCCAACATCCAGACACTGCGTGCGGCTGGCAAGAGAAATCTCTGTGCGTTTCAACCCTGTCATGCGCCAGGCCAGTACTTCAGGCGCATGCAGCCAGCAGATGTCCTTTCTTTCCCTCAGGCCGTAGTTGTCCAGCAGCCAGCGCATTTTGAACGCCGAGTAGTTGCTGTGCGACGGCAGACCGGTGATGGCGTACAGCTCACGCTTATCCTCTTCAGAAAGCTCGCTGAGATACGCTTCGCCCCGGCGATCGTACCAGGCCAGCATCGGCGTCAAAATCGTGCCTGACTCATCGACAAACACACCTGATTCCCCGAAGCTGGCGATACTGACCCGGCTCACCGGCAACGGGGAGGCCGCCGCCAGCTCAGCCATGACGCGACGCAACGTCTGCCACAGTGCTTCGATATCGAAATCAACATCCCCTTGCGCAGAAACCTGCTTCGGCGTCGCAAATTTGCTCACGGCCAGAAGTGACGCGTCGTGGCAGGCATAACAGCTTACTTTGCAGTTGGTGGTGCCCATATCGAGGACGATCGCCGCGCTGCTCTCAGGCATACACCGTTCCTTTTGTCAGTCTGAACACGCCGTACAGCACCAGCGCCACCAGCGGGATCAGGCCAATGGCAATCACGTTGCCGTTAAAGATTTCCAGCAGCCAGAAGCGGAACGGGTTGCCGCCGTCGAGGAAGCTGGAGACCTGGCCGCTGGAGCCTTCGGCGAACTTGAAGTTCACGTCTTTCGCCATGCCGGTGATGAATGGGGCGATTTTGGTGGCAATCCACAGGTCGGCGATAATCACCGGAATGGCGGTGATCACCGAGCGGAAGATATTGCCGCGACAGGCGAGGACAATCATTGAGGCCATCACAGCCAGGTTGGTCAGGTCGCCCAGCGGCAGCACTTTGTTACCCGGCAGCATGAAGGCGATGAACACCGAGACAGGCGTCAGCAGCAGCGCCGTAGAGATAATCGCCGGGTTGCCGACCGCGACGGCGATATCCAGCCCAATGTAGAGATCGTCCCGGCCAGGGTATTTGGCATTCAGGTATTTTTTGATGGCTTCAGACAGCGGCAGCAGACCTTCCATCAGAATGCGCACCATGCGCGGCAGGATAAACATCACGCCGCCAATACTGATGCCCAGCAGCAGAATGTGTTTGAAATCGTAGCCCGCTATCACGCCCAGCAATACGCCGAGAATGGTGCCGACCATCATGGGCTCGCCGCAAATGCCGAGCTTTTTCTGCACGTTTTCCGGGTCGATATGAATGCGGTTGAGACCTGGGATTTTATCGATGATTTTGTCGAACAGCAGGCCTATCGGGAAGAACACCACCGAGGAGAGCGTCGGCAATGAAATACCTTCCAGGCCAAAGTATTTACTGACCAGCGGCGCGGACCAGTCCGCCAGTTTCAGCACCACGATAGCGGCCACAGCAGCAGCGAGCAGGCCCAGCACGAAGCTGCCAGTACTGTAGTAAACCAGAGTACCGGCCAGCGCAAAGTGCCAGTAGTTCCACATATCGACGTCGACGGTGCGGGTTTTATTCAGTGCCAGCATCGCCACGTTGATCAGAATGGTCAGCGGAATGACGAAGGGCGCAATCGGTGAGCCCCAGGTGATGGCCGACAGCGGCGGCCAGCCGAGATCCACCACCGGCAGGTTGATGCCTGTGCGCTCGACCATTGCCTGCGCCGCCGGACCGACGTTGCTGGTCAGAATGTCGAAGATGGCATAGATGCCAACAAAACCAATGCCTACGGTCAGGGACGAACGCAGCGCTTTGGCAGGTTTCACCTTGAAAAACAGGGCGAGGATAAACAACACCAGCGGCAATAATACTGTGGGACCAAAGCCCAGAATATATTGCACCACGGTATACAGAGTATGGGCTAAATCGTTCATATCAGACCTCGTTTTCAGGCATAACCAGACCTCGCGTGAGCGCCTGGATATCTTAGCTGAAAGGTTTATTTAGATTTTATTGCTGGCCTTTGAGGATCGCGACTATTTTCTCAAGGACCTTATCTTCGCCAATGCCGGTTATTATCGGCAGACCGTTGACCACCGGAATATCAAGTTCATAAGGCACTTTCGTAGTAGAAACAACCAGTGTTGCACCATCGGTATTATTGGGCAAAGAAGCTACGTTAGTTTGTGAATAATTCACCTGCAAACCCTGCTCTTTACAATATTCCATGACTTTTTCTGTTACCGCCGTCGAGGTCGCAATCCCGGTGGCGCAGACAAATAAGATAGTTTGACTCATAACTCACTCCTTTCAGCCATTCTGGCCAGAATCGATTGATATATCTCCTCATCTTCCATAATAAGAAGCTGTTGCATGAAGTCCGCGTCCTGGATGAGCTCCATTATCCATCCCAGCACGTTGAGCTGTTTATTACTCTCCCCGAGCGCCAGCATGAAAATCACCCTGACCGGCACGGGTTCTGGTTCGCCGCCCATGTCTTCAAACATCACCGGCTCGGATAAGATCCCCACGCTAATCGCGTTGCGATGAACGTGTTTGTGGTCGGTATGTGGGATAGCCACGCCAACCGGCTCCACCGCCAGCCCCGTTGGAAAGGTGGCTTCACGGGCAATGACGTAGCGGGCGAAATCCTCAACCACCATTCCATCAGCAATGAGAGGTGCCGCCAGCAGCGGGATCAACCTTTCTGGCGTCAATCCTTTTGGTAAATGCTGAACAAAATGTTGACGAAAATAAATATCCTGCATAATGTCCCCGTTATATTAATTGGCATCCCGACGCTGTAATATAGTGCCGAGATAATATTTATTTCCTTTCAGCCAGACGTTACCAAATTCCACCGGAAAACCTCGGCTGAAGAAAACCAGCTGCTCCAGATGCAGTACCGGCGCATCCTCGCTGATATCAAGATAATGACCGCGGTCATTGCCGATTAAGCGCGCGGCATAGCGGCTTTCGGAATAACGAATTTTATTTCCTGACAACCGTTCAATCGTCGGGAAAAGATTCTGTTGGGTAAAATCAACATCGGTAATTCCCGGGCAAAGTTCGATGTTAATTCGGTTCTCAATCAGCATCACTTTCTCTTCACCAATACAACGTAAACGCTCGAGAAATAAAATATCCTGACCCGGTTTGATACTAAGCTTTTCCGCCACATAGCGATTGGCGGGTTCAATCCTTGAGCTGATGACACTGGTGGTAAAATGGATTTTCTGGCTTTCCAGCGCTTCGGCAAAGGACAGCAACCCTTCGCCGAGCGGGTAGGCAATGTTCTCTTTCTTGACGAACGTGCCTTTCCCCTGCACCTGAACCAGCACCCCTTCCCTAACCAGCTGATTAACGGCCTTTTTTACCGTCCCCCGGCTGACTTCCAGCATATCCATAATCTGGAACTCGGAGGGGATGCGGTCGTCCTCCACCAACTCACCGCTATAAATGCTTTCCCTGATCCACTCTACAACTTGCTGATAAAGCGGGATCTGCGAACTCTTACTCAACGTTTTCATGGCGCGCACCTGAACATTCAGAGTTGTCTATAGACAATCATGTACAACCTTGAGCTTATCTTAAGCAATTACATTGCGGAGGGGATCGAGGGGAATCACAGTTTGAGGGACCAAAATCGGATCAGATTTGTGTGATTTTTGTCACACTTACGTGTTTTTCGAGGCTGATTCTGGAATAGTAAAGCTAAAGCATAACCCGCAGCGCATTTAAGTTCCTCGCACCTTGTGTCGCTCTTGAATGGATTAACTGATGGAGCGCCGCATGAAAAAATTACTCGTATTACTGTTCCCCCTGCTGCTGGCAGGCTGCGCCACTATTGTGGGCAATAATGAATAGCGGGTGTTCATCAACAGCGTGCCGGAGCACGCCACTTTAGTGATTGCCAACAGCAGCGGGCAAATCAAGGCGACAGGCACTACGCCGCAATATGTCACGCTGAAGAAAGCGGACGGCAGCTATTTCGGCAAAATCAATTACACGCTGACGCTGGCGCACGAAGGTTATAACTTGTCGATAATTCCTCTCAACATGCGCCATTTGGGCAGAAATCCTAAATATTTTCTGACTTAGCGACAGTGATAAAGTCAGGGTATATTATTCATGAAGACTTATTTAAATCTCTCAAGGTGAATAATATGTCAACTTATCATACACCTATGCAGTTAATGCCCTTACGCTTATTTTCTAGCGTAGGGACATGTGGAACCAATAATCCAGGGGATGTAAAACAGCTCCAACAATTGATCCGTGATTCGGGTTATCAGCTGGCTACAGGTCGATATATTGGCGTTGATGGCCAGTGTGGGCAAGCCACTATTGAGGCGATTAAATGGTATCAGCAACTCCTTAATATGTTTCCGACCGGGCTGGTACATCCCCTTGATTCATCCTTTATGACAGCCCAAATGGATTCCGGACCACACTGGCGACCGCGACATACTCAGGGCCCTTTGAAAGTAAGAGAAGGACAATTAACCTTTGATACGGAAGGTGTTGATTACATAACCGCCGTTGAGCCTTTCAGGCAGCATGATACCCGCTATTTTTCACGTGTGTTGCATTGGCCTGGTGGTGTTTCCGGGGTCACTTTGGGTCGCGGTTATGATATGGGTCAGCGCTCTCGTGGCGAGATCCACGCGACATTGTGTCAGGCGGGCATTGAAGACTTTAAGGCAAGCTTGTGTAGCAGAGCTGCGGGACTGACGGGGCATTTTGCTCATGAATTTGTCAATGTGTATCGCCTGTTGGTTGGGGAAATCACGCACCAGCAACAAATAAATCTTTTTGAAATTATTTATGCGGTAAAACGTAAAGCTGCCGAAAGCTACTATAACCGTCATTCGATAAAGATCGACGGCGCACCTTCCTGGCATGCTTTGGATCCGAGAATAAAAGATGTTGTGGCTGATATTTTCTTTCAGGGCGTTCATAACGCAGAGGGTGTTATCAAAGCAGCTGCAGGCGGAAGGGAAAAACTGAAAGATTTTATTTTAAAAGACCATGGCTACATGATCTATGAGTCTGAGCGAAACAGAATAGGCTACTTAGGATGAGAATTATTATCTTAGCATGTTTATTGTTTTTAACAAATTCTGTACAGGCAGAAATTTTCAATGGACAGGAAACAGACACCTGCTTTAAAAAATCTGATAATCACTGGGTTGCTCAGGCCTGCGTTGCCGGTGAAAAAGAGAAAAGCAATACAGCACTGCAACGCTTAATTGAAAAATCCGTAAGGGAAATTAAAGATCACAATGACGGCCCTTTTAATGATGATGTTAGTTCAACCAAAACCTATGGCGATGTCTATAGTCAGCATTTTATTGATGCACAAAAGCACTGGATACAATATAGAGAAACGCTTTGCCTTGGCGTGGCGTCTGAAGTTAATGAGGATGCATATGATTACCCGATATTTAAAGATCAATGTGTCATCAATCTTAATCGTAGCCATACCAAAGAGATTGCGGAAATGAACTTGTCTTTTTCTGAAAAAAGCGAAAGTCAAAAATGAGCCCCTTATTGGTCACTGCTTTTCTATTTTTCAGCGGTGTTCAGATTAAGGCAGAACAAATTGCTTCCAGTACACTCATAGAAGAATGTGCAAAGAAAAACCAGGATTGGTAAGCACCCAAAAAAATCGGGCCAGCATCCCGCTGGCCCCTTTCGCTACAGGTGACTCACTCATTCCCAGCCGGGCACGGCCCCGCCGTTAAAGATTTTTTCTGCTGCTTTCGCCACTTCCGGTGATTGATACGACTGAATAAATTCCTTCACGTTCTCCGCGTCTTTGTTGTCTTCGCGGGTCACGATAATGTTCACGTAAGGCGAGTTTTTGTCTTCGATAAACACGCTGTCATGCACTGGCGACAAGCCCATCTGTTGAATATAGGTGGTGCTGATGATAGCGACATCAACTTTCGGATCATCCAGCACGCGCGGCAGCTGCGCGCCTTCCATCTCCATAATATTCAGTTTATGCGGGTTGTCGCTAATATCAAGCGATGTTGGCAGCAGGCCTTTCCCCGGTTTGAGGGTAATCAGCTTCTCTTTTTGCAGCAGCAACAGCGCACGGCCAAGATTAGTCGGGTCGTTAGGAATGGCGACGGTGGCACCGTCTTTCAGTTCCGAGACAGATTTAATCTTGCGGGAATACCCCGCCATTGGGAAAACAAACGTGTTGCCGACCGCTACCAGATGGTAGTTGTGCGCTTTGTTGTCTTGTTCCAGGAACGGGCGATGCTGGAAGACGTTCGCGTCCAGTTCTCCGGCGTTCGTTGCATCGTTTGGCAGCAACGAGCCGCTAAAGCCCACCAGTTCTACGTCCAGGCCGAATTTCTCTTTTGCCACCTTTTTGGCGATTTCGGCAACGTCCTGTTCCGCGCCATTAATGACGCCCACTTTAATGTGTTTCGTGCTGTCGCTTTTCTGGTCACAACCGGCCAGCAGCAAGCCTGCCAGGACGATTGCACTCAGTGAAGAAAAAGATAATTTCACGCTGGCGTTCCTTTTAAAACATTCCGTTAAACAAGGTGTTCCTGATGAAAAATGACTATAACGGCTTTGCGCGAACGTGGATAAAAACAAAAAGGAATGGATAAGAAGAAAAAATGATAACGCGGAAATAATGCCCGGTGGTGCTGCGTTGAATGACGACTCCGCTTTCGGCCACGTCGACCAGCGCACAATCCCCCCAATCATCTGGCCGAAAATACCCAACGCCCCAGGCCGTTCTCATACCGTTCACCGGCGAAAGGCCTGTTCGCTTTTATTCTATATTATAAGGTTACCCATCCCACCGCCATAAGGTGCAGCGTGAGCGCGATCTCATTCCTGCCCAGCCATATTTGTTGTAATCGTTATCTTAACCGTAACATCATTAACCATAATATTTTATATACCTATCGCATCTCAAAATGCCGGGTATAAGGAGTGTTAGGCATGAACAAAACGACGTTAAAGCTGACGGTTGCGCTTACCCTGTTATCAGCCAGTATAACCAGTGCTATGGCCGCAGGTGTTAAAGATAAAGGTACAGCGTTAAATGTAACTTTCGGCTCGTTCAAACCCACCGAATATCGTATTGAACAAAAGCCTAATATTCTGATCGTAGTCGTGGATGATTTGGGCTACGGGCAACTCAACTATGATGAATCAGCATATAACAAAGCGCATTTAGCCAAACTGACCATCCCGGAACGTTATCAGGCGGATATTGATAAAGCGATAGCCGCCGCCAGGCAATCCACTCCCGTGCTGCATAATTTGCAGCAACAAGGCATTCAGATGAAACAGGGATTTGTCGCGCACGGGATGAGCGGCCCGTCGCGGGCGGCGATCATGACATCGCGTGCCCCTTCCCGTTACGGTATATACAGTAACGATGACGCAGAAAAAGGGGTGGCGGTAAGCGAAACCTTTATGCCCGAGATATTCCGTAATTACGGTTACGCAACGGCGGCTATCGGCAAATGGCATATGTCGGAAATCACCAATGTACCGGTCGATGAAAAGCAGCGTACCCGCGATTATCACGATAATTTCATCACTTACAGCGCCGAACCCTTCCAGCCACAAAACCGGGGATTCGATTCTTTCTTTGGCTATCATAATTCTGGCGCGGCCTATTATAATTCCCCATCGCTATTTCGCGATCGCCACCCCACCCCCGCCAAAGGCTATTTAACCGATCAACTGACCGATGAAGCCATCAAGGTTATCAGGCATGATCGTGATAAACCTTTCTTTCTCTATCTGGCCTACAGCGCGGTACATATTCCGTTAGAGAAAATGGCACCCAAACAATATCAAATCTTTAATACCGGCAATAAAGAGGTGGATAACTATTACGCGACGCTAAATGCAGTCGACCAAAATGTCGGGCGCATTATCAACACGCTAAAACAAACCGGACAGGATGAAAATACGCTGATTTTCTTCCTGTCGGATAATGGCGGCGTTATTGATTCGCCGTTGCCGATGAATGGTCAATTCAAAGCCAATAAAGGCCAGACCTATTCGGGTGGAGTGCATGTGCCAATGTTTGTTTACTGGAAGGGGCATTTACAACCGGGCGGGGTTTATAACCAGATAGTTTCGTCCATGGATATTATGCCGACCGCTCTGGCCGCTGCCGATATCCCATTACCACTGAAACTGGAAAATAAACTCGATGGCGTCAACCTGCTACCCTACCTGAAAGGCGAAAAGCAAAATTCCCCGCATGAGGCGTTGTTCTGGGCATCCCCGCGCGCCTTCCATTTTGACGTGAAGAATATTCCGTTCTGGCGTGATTACGACAGTTATGTCAGCGGAAAATCCGATCATTATCCTGAAAACCCCTACCGGGAAAGCTCTTCGGATTTCAGTTGGAGTGTGCGTAACAGCCAGTGGACGCTGCATTATTATACCGGCGATCAGTCCTATGAATTATACCGCGCCAGTGATATCTCGGAAGAAACCAACCTCGCCGTACAGCACCCCGATGTCGTCGCCAGTATGAAACAAGACATGTTGGGCTGGATAAAAAAATCCGCCCGGCCGGTGACCGAGAATAACCAGAAGAAATTTGATCGAATGATTTCTGGTATGCAATAAATCACTCGCGGCCCCTACTTCAGGAATACTTATGCTCAGCTTTATGGCTAAACCGACCAGTTTTCAGTGCAACATACGCTGTAAATACTGTTTTTACCTGGAGAAAAAGGATGTGGTTAGTGGGGCCGCCAGTGCGCCAGGCAAAATGTCACAGGCGGTGCTGGAAGCGTTTATTGAGAAAAAAATCACCGGCACTCAAGAACCAGAGGTTTATTTCACCTGGCAAGGTGGGGAACCTACCCTGGCTGGTTTGGCATTTTACCGGCAGGCCGTAGCGTTACAGCAATATTGGGCGCAAAAACAGGGTAAAACGGTCCATAACGCAATACAAACCAATGGGATCCTGCTCAACGATCAATGGGGGAAATTTTTAAAACAGCACAATTTTCTGGTCGGTATTTCCATTGATGGCGATGAAGAATTGCATAACGCCTATCGCTTAAGCAATGTGAATCGCGGCACCTGGCACAAGGTCATACAAGGGATCGCCATCCTGAAAAAGCATCAGATCCCGTTCAACACCCTGACGGTGGTCAATAACCTTAATGTGCAACATCCATTGCGGGTGTATCAGTTCCTGAAACAAATCGGCAGCCGCCATATGCAATTCCTCCCCCTGCTGGAAGCACACGCCCCTCACCCCAACCTGCCCGCCTGGATGAACAATGGACTGATCGTCCCCCCTATTCAGGCATTTTCCGTACCCAGCCGGGCCTATGGAGAGTTTATGAATCGCATTTTTGATTGCTGGATTAAACAGGATATCGGCACCGTCGCGGTGCAACTGTTTGAATCACTGCTTGGCCGCTACTGTGGTTTTGAGGCCAGTATGTGCATCTACCAGCCAGAGTGCGGCGGGGAAAACCTGGCGCTGGAGGCGAACGGTGATATTTATCAATGCGATCATTTGGTCTATCCCGAGATGAAAATCGGCAATATCCTCACCCAGCAGCTTGATGAGATCGCCGCAAACAGCCAATCGTTGTCAACCAGAAAACAGCAGTTGAATAGCCAGTGTCAGCAGTGCGAGTTTCTGGCCTTATGTCATGGCGGTTGCCCTAAACACCGGTTGAATCTGAACGCGCAGTTGGAGCGGCATAATTATTTTTGCGAGGGGTATAAGCTGATTTTTAAACACACGTTGCCCGCCATGAATTTTATGGCGACGTTGAAATCCCAGGGATTACCCGCCGATCTGGTGCGCCATTATCTGGCGGAGATCGGGTTGGGCGATGCGCCTGTGGTTACAGGCTAATCCAAAATAACTGCATAAAAACGAAACCGGGAAGTTTGTGCTTCCCGGTCTGCGGTTAGTGATGTGATTTTTTCAGCGGTGATTCCCGCAGGAACCACGACAGGACAAACGCCAGCACCATGATGCAGGCGGCCATCATAAAGGCAGCGTGAATGGCGGCCCCGAAGGCATCGAGATAATCCACACGCAGCGCGTCCGGCAGATGATGCACCGCCACCGGGTTCATGCCGCGTGGCATTTCCGCGCCTTCTGGCAGCAGCTTCGTGAGGTTCGCTTGCAGCACGTGGGTGAACACGGCACCGAACAATGCCACACCAATCGACCCGCCAATCGAGCGGAACAACGTGACGCCCGACGTCGCCACACCATACAGATTCGGCGCGACGGAGTTCTGCACCGCCAGCACCAGCACCTGCATTACCAGGCCGAGCCCCATGCCCAGCACACCGGTAAACAGATACAGGTGCCAGGTGGGTGAATCAATGGTGATACGCGTCAGCAAGAGCATGCCGCAAAAGCCCAGCAGCGTGCCGAGGATCGGGAACAGGCGATATTTGCCGGTGCGGCTGATAATGCGTCCGCTGATGATCGACGTCACCAGCAGGCCGCCCATCAGCGGGATCAGCTGCAAACCGGCCTGAGTTGGCGTGGCATCTTTCACCACCTGCAAATAAAGCGGCAGGAAAGTCACGGAGCCAAACAACGACATCCCGATAATAAAACCAATCAGGCTACACAGCAGGAAGCTACGGTCACGGAACAGCGACAACGGGATAATCGGTTCAAACGCCAGACGTTCTTCATAGATAAACCCGGCGATCCCCACCAGACCAAACGCCAGAATGCACCACAGCTGAGGGTCGCTCCATTCGCGCACCGTGCCGCCTTCGGTGGTGAACAGCGTAATGCACAGCAGCGCCATGCTGAGATACAGCGCACCCAGCCAGTCAATCTGATGCTCGCTGCGTTTGTTCGAGCTGTGGAACACCGCGCCAATCACCAGCAAGGCAAACAGACCCAACGGCAGGTTGATGTAGAAAATCCAGCGCCAGGAAGTGTGTTGCACGATAAACCCGCCGATCAGCGGGCCAATCACGGTTGCCAGTCCAAACACACCGCCAAACAATCCCTGATAACGCCCACGGTCAGCAGGCGGTATAACATCCGCCACCGCCGCCATACTGATAACCATCAGGCCGCCACCGCCGAGGCCTTGCAGGGCACGCATGATGACCAACTGCGTCATGTTCTGCGCCAGGCCGCACAGTGCGGAGCCGACAAGAAACAGGACGATGGCGATTTGCAGCACGCGCTTACGACCAAACAAATCACCGAATTTCCCGTACAGCGGCACCACGATGGTGGACGTCAGAATATACGCGGTAACCACCCACGACAGCTTATCGAGGCCGCCGAGTTCACCGACGATAGTCGGCAGCGCAGTCGAGACAATCGTCTGATCCAACGCCGACAGCAGCATCACCAGCAGCAGGGCACTGAACAACAGACGAACAGATTTCACGCCCGTTGCCGGAACATGCTGGGGTTGAGTCATTGTTTTCGACTCCATAACAGGGCTCGCTTGAAATTAATTAACTACACAATTAATATTTTTGTAGCTTATCATTCAGGTCAAGAGATCGCCATCCGATGCCCGCACAGAAAGACAAAGAACATTCTGAGAAACCTCGCCGCCCTGGCCGCCCGCGCGGTAAGAAAGCCGGGGCCGATAACCGTGAACAGCTGATGGACATCGCGTTGATGCTGTTTGCTCGCCAGGGCATTGCCCGCGTTTCGCTGAATGCGATCGCCAAAAAAGCCGGCGTGACGCCCGCAATGCTGCATTACTACTTCACCTCACGTGAAGCGCTTGTGGAACAGCTGCTGGAAGAGCGTTTTATGCCGCTGCGCAACCGCATCAGCCTGGTGTTTAGCGAGCATCCGGGCGACCCGATTACCTCACTCACGCTGATGGTAAAAGTGCTGGCGGATTTAGCGGAACAGAACGCCTGGTTTGCGCCGCTGTGGATGCAGGAGATGATTGGTGAGATGCCGATCCTGCTCCAGCACATGCACGCCCGCTTCGGCGATGATAAGCATCACCAAATGCTGACCACGATTAAGGACTGGCAGGAGAGCGGAAAACTCAACGCGGAGCTGTCGCCCGAGCTGCTGATCACCACGCTGATAAGCCTGGTGCTGGTGCCGTTTTCCCGGCTGCGCACCGATGAACGAATGAAAAACCTTTCCCCCGACACCATTGTGCGCCATGCGCTGGCGATTATGGGCCAGGGGATTGGCGGTTAGAGCGATTTGGTCAGGTAGTGGCGCTGCATGCCCTGATACGGAAAATCCTGAATGCTGTTGTGCAGCGTAAAGCCACATTTCTGGTAGAACGGCAGCGCCTGGAAACTGGCGGTGTCGACCAGCATATGACGGCAGCCCCATTCCAGAATTCGCGCTTCGGCAGTGCGGATAAGCTCGCTGCCAAGGCCGGTGCCGCGCGTTTCTTCTCTTACCCACAGAAAATCAATGCACAACCAGTCGCCTTTGCGCTTACCAATCAGGCCGCCGAGCATTTTGCCGTTTTCATCTCGTGCGTAAACGCCAAGGCTGTGCCAGTCGCTGATATCAATAAACTGGCGATTAAAGGCACGCAGGCCATGGAGTAATTCTTCCTGATCTTCAGGGGTAATCTGCTCTTTCACTTCTATTTTCATCGCCGGTCTCCTTGTCGATATTGCCACAGGTTATATCACTGCCAATGAGAGCCCGGCAATCGGCTGTGTTATTCTCCCTCTCACATAAATCAGGTTGTTGAGGATGAGATGGGAGCCACACGCAAAGGGATGCTGAACGTACTGATCGCCGCCGTTTTGTGGGGGAGTTCAGGCGTTTGCGCGCAGTACATCATGGAGCAGAGCCAGATGTCGTCGCAGTTTTTGACGATGGTCCGTTTGATTTTCGCAGGCCTGATTTTGCTGATGCTCGGTTTCGTGCATGGCGATAACATCTTCCGCATTCTGAAAGACCGTAAAGACGCTCTGAGCCTGCTGCTGTTTTCCGTGGTGGGCGCGCTGACGGTTCAGCTCACCTTCCTGATGACCATCGAAAAATCGAACGCTGCCACGGCGACAGTTTTGCAGTTTTTATCCCCGACCATCATTGTCGCGTGGTTTGCAATTGTTCGAAAATCCCGGCCTGGCGGCCTGGTGTTCGCCGCGATTTTCACCTCGCTGTTTGGCACTTTTTTGTTGGTGACACACGGCAACCCGACATCACTTTCTATTTCACCAGGCGCGGTATTCTGGGGGATTGTTTCAGCTTTCGCAGCCGCGTTTTACACCACTTATCCTTCACAACTGATTGCGCGTTACGGCACGCTGCCAATTGTCGGCTGGAGCATGCTGATCGGCGGTGCGTGTCTGCTGCCGTTTTACGCCGGGGAAGGCATGAGCTTTGTGATTAACGGCAGCCTGCTGCTGGCGTTTTTCTATCTGGTGGTGATCGGCACGTCGCTGACCTTCAGCCTGTACCTGAAAGGCGCGCAGATGATTGGCGGCCCGAAGGCCAGCATTTTGAGTTGTGCGGAACCGTTAAGCAGCGCGTTGCTTTCGGTGCTGTTATTGGGCGTGAGTTTCGCTCTGCCTGACTGGGTAGGCACGCTGCTGATCCTGTCATCAGTGGTGCTGATTTCGCTCGACTCGCGCCGTCATGCGCGGCTAAGTTGATGGCAAACCCTGTCAATCATGCCTTTGCACGATTATTTTTCTAATGCACTGATTTAGAAATAAATTCTCTCAGCCGCATTTGCGCATCAGGCGGCCTGCATATAGAGTTAATGGATGATGTCGCCACCTAAGAGAATCACCATGAAAACAGCTCCCCTGCTTTGTCTGCTGGCCTGCATGACCGTTCCGGCCGCATTGGCGAGCACACCGATGAAGGGCCTGCAGTTTGAAGCACAGAAACAGCAGGTGATGAAAGACGTGAAAAAAACCTGCACACCCAGCAAGACCATGAGCGATACCGATTTCGGCAACAAAATTCTCGCCAATGAAGAGAACAAGATGCACGTCCGGGACGCCACCATTGCGCTGGAACGCAACAACCAGAAAAACTACTGGGATGCCATCGGGCAAATCCAGTGCCCGGATATGTAATCCGGGTGGGGTTATTTCATACGGACTTTTGTCGCCACCAGCAGCGCGGTGAGGAGCATCAGCGTGCCGGAAAGCATCAGTGGCGACAGCAAGCCAAAGTGGTCCAGCGCGATACCGCCGACAGCGGCACCACAGGTATTGGCTAACTGAACCACCGCCACCTGAATTGACCTAATGCCGTTCACTTAAGCCTCGCGTGACTTATAGCTGAACGGATATTTAGGCGGAATATAAAGCACCGAACGCTCGTATCGTCGGTGCTTTCTTTTTTCCGGAAGGATAAAGGCTTTTACATTTTCCCTCATTCCTTTCAGATGCTTAGGTATATTCCCCGTCGCGCCCTTACCACTCACCCTGACCTGCGATATCAGAATATTTAATGCCGCCACGAAACTTATCCGGGTTGGAATAACGCCGGCCTCTCCTGCAATATCCACCATTTCCTTTCTCAGCAGGTTGTACGACACCAGGATCCCCCACAGCTCCTGTTTTACCCCCTCCGGAAATCGGCTCCGCAGTGTGACCTCCCCCTTCAACTGCCGTCTTTTTAGCTCTCCATAGCCTAGTTCGATCTCCCAGCGTTCCCAGTAAATTCGCAGCAAATCTTCGACTGGCCAGGCGACCGGATCGGTCAGCGACGTTAAAAATCCCGTGATTTTCCCTTTACCGCCACCGCTGACATAACTCACCATCCTTGCCCGCCAGACTTCCGGGAGATGAGGCGCAGCCTTGCGAGCCTGAGGTGAAACCGGCATCTCAATCAGCATGTCGTAATCGCTGTATCGTTCGATAACCTCATAGCGGAGTTTACTTTTTACTGGTGTGAGCCAGTGTGTGCAGGCTCCGGCCTGCTGCCATTCCAGGAAAAAAGCCGCGCTGAAATAACAGCGGTCGAACAGGGTCAGCGTATGGTCAGGGGCGGAGGAAATCAGACGATGCGCCAGCGTTAGCTCCCCCTCGGCCACACCGCCAAACGCCGCATCCAGCAACATATGGGAATGGGTTGCCATCAGCCCGACCATCCGTACCTGCGGGAATGTCCCCGTGGACGGTTCGATAAACCCAAAAGCAGCGGCGTTCTCAGGTGAATCGGGCGTGCGAAAAAGTGTTCCGTCAACGCTCAGAACCCGGAGGCCATGGAACGTAGCGGGCCCGAGTGCCGCAGGTTGCCAGGCCTCGTTGCAGGCATGAAAAAGGTAGCGAAGTGGGGCTTCGCCCAGGCGCTGGCGTGCGGCAGTGAGTACGCTGGGGGCAAGGCTTTGATAACCGTCTTCAGGCTGGAGAACAATGTCGAGATGATGGCAGACATCTTTAATGGATAAGTCACGCAGCAACCCCATCATCAGAATAAGCCAGACAGCCTGCTCAGCAGGGAGGCGACGCCTGCGAATGCTGGCCTTCTGGCAGGCGCTTAATGCCTGGTGTATCCAGAGGGGGTCAAGGGAGCGAGAAAAAGCATCCAGCTCAGAGGCGAAAGCATCAACAACAAAATCCATATCCTGTTCAGACATAAAAAAATCCGGGAGCAGAGGGCTGTTCCCGGATTGTCTCTCACTGGCAGGATCGTTCAAGTACTCTTAAATGATCGGCATTA